>DNWZ01000826.1 GCA_003506095.1 Planctomycetaceae bacterium
GCCCGACCTCTCCCAGAGGAGAGGTCGGTTCTAGCCGACATTGATCTTCCGCACGATGCGCAGAGGCATATCCAAGAAATCTTTCCGCAACTTCTTACTAATAAAACCAAATGCTGGCCGTTGTCTAAATGTAAAATAGCCAGATCTCCCTTTGCCTAAACGCTCTGCCGAGCCCGGTCTTATCTCTCGTCTCATCATCGTTATTCATAAGTCGCTTCGGCGACCTGCGGCAACCTCACGCCGCGTTGACTTGATGCCGCCAGAGCTAAGACGCACGCGCTGCGACCGATGCGTTGTTTCCCAACGTCGGAACAAGCATGATGTCACCCCTCGCTTTCGCCTTTTCAAGATCACGTTCGTTGATGCTTGGCTTGGCACTCGCCCTGGTCGCCACGACCACCGCTCAGGCGCAACAACTTGATTGGCTCGAACGCTACGCACTAGCGACTAATCGCGAAGCGATCCTCAGCGAACTGATCCCCGGCACCCAGGAACACTTCTACTTCCACTGCCTCCATTACCAAGTCACAGGGCAACTCGAGAAAGCCGAAGCTCTCTTGGCCAAATGGAAGTCGAGTCCGCTCACGTTCACCGAATCTCTACACGGCATCGAAGACCGCCAGCGACTTCTCACCTTCGGTCAATCGCCCGAGCGCACGATCGAACACCTGCGCACTCGACTCAACCTGCGGTTCGATCACCCCGGCCCCACCAAAGCAGGTGAGCAGTTCTTCCCCGCCGAGTTCGATAACCAAACGATTGCCCCGAGTTCGCTCGTCGATTCAACTTCACTCAATGAACTGACCCAACAAGGCCTTGGCAACGTCGCCAAACGAGTCTTATCAGGCGAACTGACGCTCGACCCCGCCCGCTTCGCAAATCTGCTCAATCGTGTCGATGGTCCCTGGATGGATGACCTCGACAAACTGGTGATCAAGGAGCTTCAGTTCAATCCGACCAACCGCAGCTTCGGCGATCGCGTCGCTCATCAGTGGCTAACGCTTGTCGAATTGCAAAACGTCACCATAGCGGTCCCCAGCACTTCGTCCGCCGACGCCATGGTCGCCCAAACGCTGCTTCGCCTTCGTCCATCCGACGATACCGACATGCGACAGCAACCCGAAATCCGTTCTGATTATCTGCAACGCGTCGACGAGTATGTGACCACGTTGCCTGAAGCCTATATCTCGCTAAAAGCCGCCACGCTTTATCAACGTCTGCAGGTCGATCTTGCACTGGGTAATTTAAATCTCGATCGCTTCCTGCGGTACCTTCGCATGCCACGCACCAGTGCCATCGTGATTCCGCGTGCTCCACTGGCCCGAACTGCCCTCGCCGAACCAACGCAAGATTTCACGGCGCTCGCCATCGTCCCGCCCATCGGTGATGAACAACCGCTGGTGCGAACCTACCTCGAACATTTTCTCAAAGATGAAGACTCGACCGCAAAGTTCGACGGACTACTCAAGCCCGAATACCTGAGCACCGTCTTCGCGGAGACCAAGCTGCTGCACGGCGTTGAACCATCCGAACGTTGGTACGAGATGCTTGACTCGAATCGTCGCCAACAACTGCGCGACCGCATTGAGTTGACGCTCGCTCCGACCAACCCCCGCGACCACGCCGCCGACGCACCCAGCACGCTTGAAGTCGACTTGAAACGCGTCGATCAATTGGTGATCCGTGTCTATCGCATCAACACCCACGCCTACTATCGCACTCGCACCAACCCCATCGACACCGACATAGACCTGGACGGATTGGTCGCGACCAGCAAACGTCAAATCGATTACACGTTCGCGCCGACCAGACGCCACCGCGAAACGATTGAATTGCCCGAAATCAAGGGCCGCGGCGTCTGGATTGTCGACCTGCTTGGCGGTGGCTTGCGAGCGCGTGCAATGATCCGCCGAGGCGAACTCGAGTACGCGATCACTCAGTCGCCAAACGGCATGCGCATCATCGCCGTCGACGAAAACCGCAAACCGGTCTCAACCGCGAAATTAATCATCGCCGCCCAGCAGTGGCAAGCGAACGAAGAAGGGATCATCGACATCCCGCCGCTGGTCAGCCAGTTGCAACGGACCGCCGTGCTGCAAGACGAAGACCTTGCCACGCCGCTGTCGTTTCCGCATCTCGCCGAAAGTTATCAACTGCAAGCGGCGATGCACGTCAGCCGCCAGCAACTGCAATCGAGCCAACAGGCCGACCTGATCATTCGCCCTCGACTGTTGATGATGGGTCGACCGATCGATCCCGAGACACTCGAGAATAGCGTCGTCACCATCACCGCAACTGACCTCGACGGAATCGCCAGCACGCGACGCTATGAAGACTTGAAGCTCAATCAAGCCGGCGAAGTCGTGATCTCTTTACGAGTGCCACCGCGGCTTGCGGAGTTGAGAGCAGAAATGAGCGGCCGCGTTCGTTCGCTGGCCGACAACACTTGGAAGCCCGTCACTGCGACACAAAGTTGGCCGATCGCGACCGTTCGCAAGACTTCGCTCACGACCACCGCGCACCTGACGCGTGACCAAGACAACTGGCTGCTCGAAACGCGTGGTCGCACCGGCGAACCAGTCGCCGGCACCATCGTCAGCGTGACACTTTACCCTTCGGTTCGAAGCAATGTCGTTCAAGCGACGCTTCAGTCCGACGCTCGTGGTCGCATCGTGTTGGGACCGCTGAAGGACATCGACACGATTCAGTTCGTGTGCGAAGGCCAGCCAGCGACCGCTGACCTGCGACTGGTCGAAGCGACTTGGCCCACGCGGTTGCACGCGGTCAGCGGCAACACGATTCGATTGCCATCGCCCGACGCTTCATCTGATGTGGGCCGCTTCCGTTTGGTAAGCCTTCGCGCCGACAATCGTCCCGAGATCAACCTCAGCGACCGCTTGAAGCTCGATGCGGGCATGCTTTCGATCTCCGAACTGCAAGCCGGCAATTACCAATTGATTGACCAGCAGCGAGGCACACGCGTGCAGATCGCCGTGACCAGCGGTAACGTCGTGGGGAATGTCGCCATCGGTACCGTGCGTCAACTCGAACTCGCGCCACGTTCCGAACTCGGCATCGCTTCGATCAACCGTGGCGACGATGGGCTGAAGATCAAATTAACGGGCGTCAACTCTGACACTCGTGTCCATCTATTTGCTCATCGATATCACAACGCTTCCGATCCGTTGCAAGCGTTCTCGTTGCCCGAACTGCCCACATCAATGCGTGGCATTTGGCGAAACGCCAGCGGCTACATCAGCGACTTGAGGCTGGGCGAAGAGTATCAATACGTGCTTCGTCGGCAGTTGGCCACCAAGTACCCCGGCGTCATGCTTCCCCAGCCCGGTTTGATTCTCAACCCTTGGGAAACACGTTCAACCAACAACGAAACCGAAACCGTCGCTGAAGGCCAAGCACCCGGCGCGGCCGCTGCGCCGATGGCACCGATGATGGACGAGATGCGGCGCAAGCAACAGGAAGCGATTGCCCGCGAATCGCTTTGGCCTGACTATGACTTCTTGCTCGACAGCGGTGCGGTGGTCACCAACCTGGTACCCGATAAAAACGGTGAGATCACCATTCCCGCCGATGTCGTCGCGGGGATGCCACATTTACAAATCATCGCCGCCGACGCGCTGACCACCATGCGACGTTCGCTCTCGGCCCCGCTTGTCGATGCAGAGTTGCGAGACCTGCGTTTGGCCAAGCATCTTGAACTCGAGCGAGCACTCGCATTCGCTCGCGGCGTCGTGATCGCTTCGCCGGGCAAACCGCTCGACCTCAAGTCGCTCGGAACCGCGCAAGTGCAACTTTATCCGTCGGTCGGTGAACTGCTCCGTTTGTACATGACGCTGCTTCCCGATGCGCGACTGAAAGATTTCGAGCCGCTGGTCCAGTGGCACACGCTCGACGATGCCGCCAAAAGCGATGCTTATAACCAACTGGCAAGTCACGAACTGCACCTGTTCTTGTCGGTGCACGATCGCGACTTCTTCGAAAAGTCGATCCGGCCGTTCCTCAAGAACAAAGTCGAGAAACAACTCGTTGACCATTACTTGCTCGACGAAGACCTGACGCCGTGGACGCCGATGTGGCGTTATCGAACGCTCAACGCCGCTGAGAAGGTGCTACTTGCCCGACGTGTCCCCAACATGCTGCCGACCGTTCAGCGCGAGATGCGTGAATGGGTGCTGATGCAACCCGACCAGTCAGAGCTGTTGCGAAGGTTGGTCGAGTCGGGCTTGGCGGGAACGGCGATGAGCGGAGAAAGCGAATCACGCTTGGATCGATCAAGCCTTTCGTTAGCCGATGGAGCGATCGCGGCACCGGCAGGAGCCAATGGACCATTCGGTGCCATGGCCGCTGACGAACCCTTCGGCGCGTCGGAGAAGAGCGAAGAGTTGGGCATGCGACGACAACGAGCCGCTCGCGGACTAAATGCCAACGCCGACAAAGCAGTAAGAGAGGAAGCCAAGTCATCCGAACGCTTTTCGAAGCGAATGAGTGCGCAAAACGCGCAAAGCTTCTTCCGTCCTCTCGATGACACCAAGCAATGGGCCGAAAGCCAGTGGGATCGGGTGCGAGTCACTTCAACCGGATCGCTCACGCCGCTTTCGCGCGAAGCAGGGCAAGTGCAAGGCCCGGAGCTGATCCCCATCGATCCGTTCTGGTCGGCACTGGCGGCCAGCGGCAACGAAACCGACGGCGCGAACGAACATCTGCTGCGACCAACGACAACAAGGCACGCGGCGCTGGCTGCGCTCGCCTTCTGCGGTTTGCCACTCAAGGCCGGCGACATCAAGCTACCCACCGATGACAAACCTTTCACGCCACCTCATCCAGTCGCCTTGGTAACAAAGCGGTTGGTCGAACTCGAACCGATGAAGGGCGAAGCTTCGTTGTTGGTCGGTCAACGGTTCTCGGCCGTCGATAATCAAAGCGATTCCGATCCCACGGCCGATGCCCCGATCGCGCCCGATGAGTTCATCATTCAAAAGGTCTATCGTGGCGAAGTGATCATCACCAACCCCACGCCCAAGCGCCGCACCATCGATGTCTTGTGGCAGATCCCCGCCGGAAGCATCGCACTCGCAAGCGGCCAAGCGACGGACAGCAAAACGCTGGTGATCGAACCGTTCGCGGTGCAGCGGCTTGAGTACCAGTTCTACTTCCCCAAGCCCGGCACGTTCGCACACTATCCCGTTTGCGTCGGCGTCGACGGAAGACTCGTCGCTCGCGGGACCCAGCGGACGTTTGACGTCGTCGCTGCTCCGACCAAGATCGACGAAGACTCTTGGCCATCGGTCGCCGCTTACGGTGATGCCGCCAAGATCGCCACGTTCCTTGAAAAGGCGAACCTGAGGAAGCTCGCTTGGGACCTCGTCGCCCATCGCATGAAGGACGCTGACATCTATCAAACGATCACGCGTGTCTTGCGTGAGAACCAGATCGAAGCGACAAACCTTTGGGGCTACTCGCTGCATCACCGCGATGTCGATGGCATGAAGACATTCCTGTCCCAGCAACCGCTGCTCATCGCTTCGACGGGTCCCGTGTTTCGAAGTGATCTGTTGAAGGTCGATCCGATCGATCGACAGCTTCATGAACTACTCGAGTACGCGCCGCTGGTCCAGGCGAGAATTCATCCGCTGAAGGCCGAACGCGAAATCCTGAACCCTACGTTCAAGGACCAGTATGTTCGCTTTCTGCGAGTGCTTGCGCATCAAGGCGAGATCGCGACCGATCAAGAGATTCAAATCGTCTACTACCTCATCCTGCAAAACCGCATCGAAGAAGCGATCAAACGATTCAGCGAACTCGATGAAGACCGGCTGACGCCCGCGTTGCAGTACGACTACTTGACCGGCTACCTCGCGCTGCATCGTGGCGATTATGCCACCGCCGGGCAGGTTGCGACCAAGCACCAGAATCACACGATCCCACGATGGCGAGAAAGGTTCCGAGCGATGCTAGCGAACTTGAATCAGCGTGACGACTTGATGAAGGGCTCGCAGCTCGCTTCGGTCGACAATGCAAAGCGTCCACCGATCGATAACTCAGGCGACCTGTCGCTGATCGACCGCGACCAGCAGAACGCGGCCGCCGCTGATCGCGTGCCGCTGATCAATGTCGCGGTGGAAGGATCGATTCTGAAAATCGAACATCGCAACACTTCCGAAGTCACTATCAATCTTTATGCCGTCGACCTTGAGTTGCTGTTCAGTAAGACGCCGTTTGTGCGCGATGACTTGGCGACCATGGCGATGGTGGAGCCGACTCGCAGCGAACGGATCGAGCTCGAATCGAAAGACGGCATCAAACAGTTCCGACTCAATGACGTGATGGCACGCCAAACGTTGTTGGTCGAAGTCAGCTCGGGCGCGGCGAGAGCCACCACGTTGTATTACGGCGGCAACTTGACGGCTTACGTGTCACAAGCGTTCGGCCAGATACAGGTCACCGATTCATCGAACCGGCAGCCCGTTGAAACGGCTTATGTGAAAGTCTATGCCCGGCACCATGATGGCTCGATCCACTTCCATAAAGATGGTTACACCGATTTGCGAGGTCGTTTCGATTATGTCAGCGTCAGCAGTGGCGACTTAGGTTCGGTGCAACGTTTTGCCATCCTCGTGATCGACCCCGAACGAGGCGCAACGCTTCAAGAAGCCGATCCACCGACTCGTTAGGCTCACGCGTCGGGTTGTGGTCATAACTTCGCCAGGGTCAGACGCGGGATTCGAGATTGGATTGAGCAAGTTTTTGACTTGGCAGTTAGCAAATCATACTTGTCGCATCGCATCGGCTATTACATCGTGATCGAAGTAATTGATCGACATACCAGCGTCGACGACAATCGCTTGTGCGGTGATTCCTGATGATCGCGGGCTGAGCAGGAACGCCGCTGTGGCCGCGACCTCGTCGGTCTGGACGGCGCGCTTTCGCGGTATGATCCGATCGGCGTAAAGATACGAATCTACATATCCGGGAATGCCCGCTGATGCACTCGTTTTCAGTAACCCGGCCGCTACCGCGTTGAATCGCACTTCGCTGTCTTTGCTGAACGATTTGGTTAAAAACGCCAGCGATGATTCGAGCGCCGCCTTGATCGGTGCCATGTATCCATAGCTTTCACTGGCCATTCGCGTCGTGCTGATGCCGATTGTCACGACGCTGGCATCCGCCAGAAAACTATCCTTGAGCGCACCACAAACGGCGATCAACGAATAAGCCGAAATATCGACGGCTTGTAAAAATTGTGCCCGTCCGGTCTGGTGAAACGGTTTGATCCCGTCGCTGTAGTCGGCGAACGCGATCGAGTGGACGAAACCGCCCAACTTGATCTGGTCGTCCCGCAGCGTTTGGGCCAGTGCGTCGATCTGGGTTTGATCGGCGACGTCGCAAACGATGATCCGGCGACCACTGAGCAACTTGGCCAAGCTTTCGCGACGTGCCTCGCTGCGAACGGCATAAATCACCGTTGCACCGGCCGCTTCCAACATCACAGCGATCCGGTACGCGACACTCTTTTTGTTGGCGACGCCCATCACCAGAATCGTGCGACCGCTCAGAGCCAGAAAATCGCTCATCGTTTATGCTTCCCGCGGATTAGCGACCGAACAAGCGAAGTCCAATCGTGCGGCCACTTTATCATTGAGCAACACTTTGCCGGTCAGAAAGAAAGCCGGTCCGACGTGATCGTTCAGCGTCACATCGACGACGATCGTATCACCGGGACGAACCATTTTCTTGAACTTCACCCCGTCCATTCGCGTCGCCACTGGCACCACGTCCTCCCCGCTGGGGGTATGCCGACTGAGCAGAATGGCGCCTGCCTGCAGACAGCATTCGCACTGGATTACGCCCGGAACAATGGGATAATCGGGAAAGTGCCCTTGCACAAAAAAGTCATCCGGCGAAAACGTCTTCTTGCAAACGATGCGTTTTTCATCGATTGAAACGATTT
>DNWZ01000634.1 GCA_003506095.1 Planctomycetaceae bacterium
GAGTGAATATCGGCCACACATGGGGGTCACGAAGGATTGACAAGAACGAGTAGCGAAGCGGTGGGGCAGGTGCGGACCTCATTCTACACCCCCGCGCGTTCTGGACGCTAGGTTTTTCGAGAAAGGACGCCGCCGGTTCACGCGAAAAAGCGACTTGGATTCAAGCCTTAACACGACTTTGGCACCATCTTTGCGGCCTCTGGCGACCTAACGAGAACAGAGGGTGGCGACCACCTTGAATGCATGCGCAAGCCAGTCGCCGCAAAATCGATCGATCATTGAACAACGATGCCGCGAGATCAACATGACGAGCANNCACGCGAAGACATCTTTCTTGAAAAATTATCAAGGCTGTTGCAAGAAAACCGAACCAAGGGTGGAGCGATTCCCAAGCAAAACCGAACATCAGGTACTCTGCAACAAAGAACGACGGAAAATCGTCAGCCCAGCGAACTTCTTAACAAACCGCGAAAAAGAGAAGTGTAATGGAGTCGACGAATCAAGCTGACCCAAGAAGCTTTTTTGAAATCGCAAAGAAGACTGTAAAGAAATTCTTCGCCGACGACTGCATGAACATGGCGGCGGCGATGGCCTATTACACGATCTTCTCGCTGCCGCCTTTGTTGGTCATCGTGATCACAATCGGCAGCATGGTGTTTGACCGCCAACAGGTCGAAGGCGCGATCGAGTCGCAAATGCAAGGCGTTGTGGATGCCGAACAGATCGACGCGATGACCGATCGTGTCAAGGACACCGATGCTGGCACGATTGCCAGCGTCGTTGGATTCGTGCTTCTGCTGTTCGCCGCGACCGGTGTGCTGGCCCAATTGCAGACTGCATTGAATCGGGTTTGGGATGTCGATCCTGATGCCCACTCTGGTGGTGTAAAGCAATTTTTCATGAAACGATTATTCTCGTTTCTGATGATTATCGTGATGGCGTGTATCTTGCTCGTTTCATTGGCCCTAACNNTCGCATCGGTCTTTAAGATCTTGCCGGATGCTGATGTCGGATGGAAAGACGTCGCCGTCGGATCGGCAGTCACATCGCTGCTGTTCATGACGGGACAATATCTGCTCAGTCTCTATTTCAGCAACGCCGATGTGGCTAGCCCGTACGGCGCTGCCGGATCGATCCTGTTAGTGCTCGTTTGGGTCTACTATTCCGCGATCATTCTGCTGTTGGGCGCAGAACTCACACGAGTCACTTTCTCTGACGTTGGCGAGCTGAAGGGTGAATTGAAGTAGAAGGAACAATCCCCAGAGCGAAGGGACAAGAGCGAAGGGACAAAGCACTTTGTTGGGTGTTCCAAGTTTTTTATCCAGTAGAGAACGCAGTTGCACGGCGCTTCGGGCCGGCGGTACCGGATATCGATCGCTTGTATTCGGGGCCCCGGGGAAAGCGAGCGTAGTCTGCTGGCCTCCTTGAAACTGCTGGCAGCCACACAAACAACTTCAATAGCCCGTTGCGATGGCTTTGGTGCGTTAGCAAACGACGCAACCAAATACAAGCCTCTGGCCGCACGTTGGCCTCGGTGCCAACGCTTGCCAGACTTCTTGGCACCCTCGTCCGTCGCCGCTGGCGAACCGATCAGTTTGGCTTGAGCAACTTTGCCATCGGGAAAGGGCCATTCGAATTGGGGCCCCAAAAAAACCGAATCGCGATACTTGCGGTCCACACGTCTTGGCCGCTCATGTTCGCGAAACCGATAGGTGCCATCCATAAAATCGCGAAACCGATAGGTGCCATCCATAAAATGGCAAATCGATAGGCGCCATTCATAAAAGTTAAGGCCGCGCTTGCGATAAGCTGCGCTCCGTCGGTGGACTTTGCTGGATTCAAGCCGTGCCGCGACTAGCTTTGCGGATTCAATCAATCGCTCGGCAAATGACCGCAGTTGTCAATTCAGGCAACGGCCTATGCTGTGTGGCCCACGCACTCTGATCGGGTGGCCGCTATGCCGCCAAATACAAACCCCGCACGGCGCGTTGGCCTCGGTGCCACCGCTTACCCGACTTCAAAGCATCTGCGGCCATCGCTTCAGGCGACCCCACGCAGGTGCAACGGCCAAAGTATTTCTTGAAATGCCACACCATGTCTCGCCACATCGTCGAATCAATCCCGAGCGAGGTCAGCAGCGTCGCAAGTTTTGTTGGCACTTGAGCCGCAATGCCGTCGATCCCTTGCTTCGCCGTCCAATTCAACAGCGACAAATAATCTTCACGACTGATTTGCAAGAATCCTCGGTCGCTCGCTCGCAATCCATCGCCATGAACTTGTGGGTCCAGTGACAAGATTTGCTTGTCTAAAGTCAGCGGCGACAACCAGGCGTCGCTTGCGATCCTGCGTCCTGTTGGGTTGCGTTTCTTTGCTTTTCGCTGCTTCTTCAGCTGCTCAATCGGCGTGTTCTTGATTTTGTCGCCAGCTTCCTGATTCGTAATTGGCACTAAATCAAACGCCGCTGCGTCGATCAGTTTTCCTCGGTCGGCTTGGATCCGATCATACGCCGATGTATGAACCGCCTTGTCAGGGCTCTCTACCATCGCCGCACGAATCGGATTGAGATCGACATACATCGCACAAGCCAATAACCCGATCTCATCCATGATCCGCAGCGCTTTAAATCGCCCCTCCCAAAACCGCCCCGTGCATTTGTCTTGGCGATTGGCCATGCGGGCGATCGGCTCCGATAATGCACGCATGAACCATGAAATATCCGATAGACGCTCGCGAATCACCGCCAAGCGTTCGGGCTGGTTGACCAGCATTTGGACATCGCTTTCGGTCGGCTCAGCCAAATGTTCTTCGAGCCTTCGGCCCGGGAAAACTCTCAGCCAACGAATCGCAACCTCTTGATCCGACCACTTCGCAACGACATCGGGGCGGTTTCGCAGGATCAGGTGCATGTGGTTGCTCATGATCGCATAGGTCAGCATATCGATCGCAAAAACCGAGGCGAGCGATTCAAGTCGTCGGCGAATCCAGTCGCGGCGGTACGAGAAATCCTGTCCGGTTTTGTCGTCGATTCCCGCCAACCACGCGCGACGAACACACCGCTGCACCACATGCACGATGCCAACCTCTGACGCTTGGAACTCTTCATTCCTAGATGCTCTGCCCATAACTGTCTCCTCATGTCTTACCGCAGCATACCGGACAGCCGCCGCCTCGTAAATAGGTGGGTGGCACCGATTGTGGTTATGCGTTTCAATCCACGCCCGCATATGAGCGGGCGATGCGGATCGGGAATCGGATTGAATGCGGGAAGTTCGGTTTCAATCCACGCCCGCATATGAGCGGGCGATTGGCATAATCAACAGCTTGCGATATTTGCTTAGTGTTTCAATCCACGCCCGCATATGAGCGGGCGATGCAGACACGCACTGATACCGTTTGTGCGACCGGAAGTTTCAATCCACGCCCGCATATGAGCGGGCGATGATTCGGAGAGGCGACAGGGCGTCTCAAGGTGAGTTTCAATCCACGCCCGCATATGAGCGGGCGATGCAAGTGCCCGCCTTTCTTCGTCGGCTTCTTTTCCGTGAGTTTCAATCCACGCCCGCATATGAGCGGGCGATGGTGCTGGACTTCGGCGGCAACGTCAAGCGACATGGTTTCAATCCACGCCCGCATATGAGCGGGCGATATCCTTGCCTTCCTCGCATCGCAAATCATCAACGTGTTTCAATCCACGCCCGCATATGAGCGGGCGATGCACGCATCACTTGATCGTTGCGTTTAGGACTCCGTTTCAATCCACGCCCGCATATGAGCGGGCGACGGTACCATCGTAAAACGTTTACGAGCATGGGGTAAGGAGAGA
>DNWZ01000656.1 GCA_003506095.1 Planctomycetaceae bacterium
GCGTGACATCCACCTTGTACTTGCCGCTCTTGACCACCACCATTTCGCCGCCTTCAAGCCGAATGGTTAGCAGAAAGTCTTGATGTCCGGGATAGCCACGAATGATCTCACGAAGTTTCGCCATCGTATCCTTGTCATGTTGCCGTTGGTCAAGCGAAACGCGAATGGCGTGCGTGTACTTGCTGTCGAGCGTTTTTAGTGGCAATAACTCGTTGATCACTAGGTTGATTTCATCACCCCCGCGACGGTCGACGACACCACGGGCGATCACGACCGCATCAGGCACCACCCCTTCGCCCTGTTCGGCGAACTGTCGCGGCCAAAGAATGCATCGCACCACGCCTTGCATGTCTTCTAAGTCAAAGTTGGCGTACTTGCTGGGGGTTCCCGCTTTCGCGTTCTTCGTATGAGCGAACTTAATCGAACCGATCATGCCACCGACAAGCACCTCGGTTCGTCCCTGAACTTCGGACAGTTGGTCGGTATTGTGAGTTCGAAACGCCGCCAATTTCGGCTCATACTCGGCCATCGGATGGCTGGTCAGATAGAAGCCCAGCACTTCTTTCTCCGCCATCAACTGCTCTTTCTCTGGCCACGGCGGTACGTCAGGCAACGCGACTTTCTTACTGGTGGTCGATTCAGCCTCATCTTCCAGATCGCCAAACAAACTCGCCTGGCCACTTTTGCGATCCGCAAGCGCCGCCGCCCCGATCTGCAGCGCCTTATCAACCGCCGCTGACAATTGGCTCCGCTGGCCGCCCATGCAGTCCATCGCGCCAGCCTTCACAAGCGTTTCGATCGCCGCACGATTACACGCCGTGACATCAACCCGCTCACAAAACTCGAACAGATCACCAAACGGGCCACCCGTTCGCCTCGCCGCAACCACAGCATCGGCCGCCGAGCCGCCGCAACCTTTGATCGCCGATAACGCGAAGATGATCTTGCCATCTTTCACCGCAAAATCGCTGTCGCTGAGGTTCACGTTGGGCGCAACCACCTCGATCCCCATTCGAGCACAATCTTCCATGTGCTCCACCAACGCATCTTTACGCTTAAAGTTTCGCCCCGTAATGTCGCTCGATAACAGCGCCGCCATGAACTCGACCGGATAATGAGCTTTTAAGTATGCCGTCTGATAGGCAACAAGCGCATAAGCGGTGCTGTGAGATTTATTAAAACCATAGCCAGCAAACTTCTGGATCAGACTCCAAATATCCTCAGCGTCTTCTTTCTTCAGGCCATTGGCGACCGAACCTTCTAAGAACTTTTCGCGGTTCTGATTGATCAGCGATTCCTTCTTCTTACTGATCGCTTTAATGACCGTATAAGCAGACGCCAGCGGAATGTTGCCTAACCGATTCAGGATCCGCATCACCTGTTCTTGGTAAACCATGATCGAATTGGTTTCGCCCAAGATTTCTTTCAACACCGGATGCTTGTATTCCGGTTGCTGACGACCATGTTTGATATTTACAAAGTCGTCGACCATACCGCCTTCGAGCGGTCCCGGTCGATAGAGCGCATTGGTCGCGATGATGTCGGTGAACGCGTCGGGCTTCATCCGCTGCAATAGGTCGCGGATCCCGCCCGATTCCAATTGGAACACGCCCTTGGTCTCGCCACGCTGCAGAAGCGCATAGGTTTTCTTGCAGTCCAGCGGAAACTTCAGCGGGTCGATCCGCTGGCCAGTGGTCTGTTCGATCAAGTCGACCGCTTTGCTGAGGATCGTCAGATTTCTCAGACCCAAGAAGTCCATCTTCAGCAGACCCGATGCTTCCACATCGTTCATCGACCACTGAGTGATCACGTCCTGCTTGCCCGACACCCGGCACAACGGCACATACTCGCTCAGCGGTTTGTCGGCGATCACAACCGCAGCGGCGTGCGTGCCGACGTTTCGCGCCAACCCTTCGATCTTCATCGCAAGATCGATCAATTCACGGATCTCAGGATCGCTGTCATACGTCTGCCGTAATTCTTCGCTCTGCTCGAGCGCCTTCGGCAACGTAATCTTCAATTCATCAGGCACCATTTCGGTGATCTGGTTGACTCGCGCCAGCGGAATCCCCAACGCCCGGCCGGTATCTTTAATCGCCGCCCGTGCCGCCAACGTACCAAACGTGCCGATTTGGCAAACGTTGTCGTGGCCGTATTTGACCTTCACATAATCGATCACCTCGGTTCGGCGATCCTTATCAAAGTCGATGTCGATATCTGGCGGCTCAATACGACTTTCATCCAAGAATCGTTCGAACAACAAGTCGTATTCGAGTGGGCAAACGTGTGACATATAGAGCGCATAACAGACAATCGCGCCGACGCCGCTGCCTCTGGCGGTCGCCCAAATGCCATTGTCACGCGCATGATTGACGAAGTCCCACACGATCAAAAAGTAAGTGGGGAAGCCGAGCTTTTCGATCACGCCCAGTTCGCGATCCAGTCGCGCCATCACCTCTTCATTCAGTTGACCGTCGACCAGACGCTTTTCATTCCCCTCATAACGTTCTAGCAGACCCTGTATACATAATTCCCGCAAATAGTCGATCGGCGCCTTCTGTTCAGGGCATTCAAACTTAGGGAAGTAATGTTTCCCAAGCTCCAGATCGATGTCGACCGAATCAGCGATCTCCTGGCTGCGCGCGACCGCATCTTCCAAGCCAGGAAACTTCTCATACATCTGTTCCGGACTGCGCAGGAAGTATTGGTTCCCATCCATCTTCATCCGCGACGTGTCGGTGCGGAATCGACCGGTGTTGATGCACAGCATGATATCCTGTGCTTCGGCATCTTCGGGGTCGACATAATGCGTGTCGCTGGTCGTCACGACCGGCATGCCCATTCGCTTGGCGATGTCGACGGCTCCTTCCAATTGCATCTGCTGGATCTGTACCCCGTTGTTCATCACTTCGATGAAGTACCGGTCGCCAAAAACATTATGGAACCAACCGACCACATCACGAGCTTCCTTTTCCGCCTCGGCCGTATCGATGCCTTTCAAAACGGCCCGGCTGAACTCGCTGCTGACACATCCCGAAAGACAGATGATCCCTTCGCTGTGAGCCTTAAGCAGCTCTTTGTCGATCCGCGGCTTATAATAAAAACCTTCTAGGCTTGCGGCGCTNNCAAGATTCTTGAAACCGACGCGATTTTTGGCTAGCAGGGTAAGGTGATAGCTGGCATCCTTGCTGCCGGTGGCGCCGCCACGATCATACCGACTGCCCGGGGCGATGTACGCCTCATAACCGATGATCGGATTGATCGCCGCATCCTTCGCCTTGCGATAGAACTCCAAAGCCCCATGCAAATTGCCATGGTCCGTTAACGCCAGCGCGTTCATCCCATGCTCTTTGCAACGTTTGATCAATTTGCCAATGTCGCCGGCGCCGTCTAGCAGGCTGTAATGGCTGTGGCAGTGCAAGTGGACGAAGGGGCGAGCATTCATGTTGGGTCATTCCGTTGGTAGGGGCAAACGGTGCGGGGCCAAGCTTAACACCCATTGCGGCGATGTTGCAGTGTCGCCGCCACGGGTCGTGCCGCAAACCTTTTCCTAGTCGCAATTTCGGATCGCTGATTTACTTGCCGTCGGACTGTGTCCAGCTCCGCAACACCGCGACATCCCGCCGACAGGCCGCGACCATCGCATCGGTTTCGCCCACCGCCAACGGATTTTGCCCCAAATACTCGACATGTACCGAAAGCGGCGCCGGATGGGCGATTTTCTTCCAAATCGTGCGAAACATCGCCCCGTCGGCCATCCCCTCGGCCAGCGGTACGTTCACCAGTTGAGGTTTGCCCTCATTGGTCCAGGTCGCGTTTTTGGCGAACACGGTCACGACATGCGGCTGAATCAAATCGATCATCGCACGCCACGAAACCCCGATTTCCGCACGCAAGTGCCGCAAATCGAGCGCAACCCCCAAGGCCGCCGGATCGATTCGCTCCATCAACATCGCCAAGTCCCAAATCACGTTGCCCAAGTACTGGTCGCCCGCGTGATTTTGGTAAACACCGACGATTCCGACCTGCTGATTCAACGCGGCCAACCGCTTCGCATCCTCCGCAAATTGGCGGACCTGATCCAGACGCGATTTGCCTTTGTCATAGCGGTAATAACCGGTCCGATAATGCGTCACGCCGCTGTCGCGCAGCGACTTGAGCAC
>DNWZ01000685.1 GCA_003506095.1 Planctomycetaceae bacterium
AATTGAAGTCGCAACTGTGACGGACGAAAATCCTGCTACACCGCAGACACACGGCGATTTGCCGGAATCGGTTGTGCAGTCGATCGACGTTGCGACTCAATGGCTGGTCGCTGCGGTGCAACCCGACAGCTACGCCAGGCTGTTGGTGTCGGCAACGTTGCTCAGCAAGCGACTGGGCGAGGCCGCAGGGGCCGGAATCAGCACTGCGGATGCAACTGTTGGCCAGGCCGCGGCAAGGCTGGCATCGGCCCTGCAGGTGCAGCCAAGACCGCGGCCGTTTATCGATCCGCCTGCCGAAAAGCTGGTTGCCCAGGCGACATTGGATACACCACGCCCGGTCGCTGAAGTGGTTGAGCCTGTCGAAGTTGCCGAAGTGTCAGAAGTTGCCGGCGTTACCGAAGTGGCTGATGTGGATGACAGCCAAGCGACACGATTGATGCAAATCGAGCTCGCTTGCAATGCCGCGCTCGATGTGGTCAGAAAGCAGGCAGCTCGTCAGGCCGTCCAAGAATCAGCTGCTACGTTCGAGCTCGCATCGATCGAAGCGGTCGCGAACGAGGCCGTGCAGCCTGATGCCCCGCCAGCGGACGAATTGGTGCGTGCCCAAGCGGTCGCGACGGCATGTGATCTTGCGGCCGAGTCGCTTGAAAAGCTAGCTATGTCGTTGCGACGCGCTGGCGATTCGTTGGTCCGACAAGCGAAAGCCTCCAGCAATCCCAATCGGTCGCTGATTCGCTAAACGAAGGCTTCGGCGGGTTGAAAGTGGCTAGTCGCCCTTCGCGCGGCAAGCCACTGAAAGCGATTTATTTTCGCTCTACCAATGGAAAGCGGTCTTCCGTTAGCGGGGTGTAAAAGGCATTCGTGCCGACCATGGAGGTCGGTCGTAACGATTTTTCTGAATAAATTGGACACGGCGGGTTGACCGTTCGACAAAATAAACAAATGTTTTAAACAGTTGTTTATTTGCGATCGTTACCCTCCCCCGATTACGGTTACCCGCCGTGTCCAAACCCGTATCCGCTGCGGAAAGCTCGCTGGACGACATGTCTGTCGTCGAGTCAGTCACTGCGCAGTCGTCGTCCAAAGAAGACGACGCACGGGCCCGATTGCTCGCAGCCGCTGGTCCGGTGTTTGCCAAACATGGGTTCGACCGCGCGACGGTACGCGAAATCTGTGGCAATGCGGGCGTCAATATCGCTTCGGTCGGTTACTACTTTGGCGACAAGTTTGGCTTGTATCGCGAAGTCTTTCGGATGATACGCGGCCAATGCAACGACGATTTTCCCCAAGCGATGTCGGACGGTAGCGACCTAGAGGCTGTCGAAGCTCAAAAGCAGATCTATCTTCAGGTTCATCACCTTCTGTCGCGAATGCTTGCCCGCGACGATTCGGGTTGGGAATCGCAATTGATGATGCGAGAGATGAATCACCCGACGGCGGTGTTTGCCGAGATGGTGGAAGAATCGTTTCGGCCTCATTTTGAACGCATGATGAATACGATCGCGGCATTGTCGCCTGCGGATACGCCGGTTCACGTGCTGGAACAATTGGCGCTCAGCGTTGTCGGCCAGTGTCTGTATTACCGCGTCGGATCGGGTGTGGTTAAGCGTTTGATCCCGGCGGAGCGGTTGGCAACCGATTACACGGTCGAGTCCTTGGCCCAGCACATCGCGGCGGTCACGATCGCAGCGGCGCAAGGCGGACTAGCGATGCAGCATCGCGAATCGCTCAGCCGGATGTCGATCGGCCCAACTGCGGCGAAATCCACGATCGATCTCAACGAAAAAGATAACTCGAATAAGCGTTCTGGTGGCCGTCCCGAATCGGCGGCGCCACCGAATCACTCTTCTTAAGGTTCGTACCGGATGCTAACGCCATCAAACAATCCCGAAGGCCAAACGGCCTGGCCGATCGACGAAAATGACCCCTCCGATGGTTCGCCCTACACTTCCGCTCGTCCGGTCCGTGATGGTGAAAGCGATCATGGCGGAAGCGGTACCCCAGGCGACTTTGCCAGCACACATCCGACGATTGCCGCTCGCGCCCACAATCAAGGAGCCGTTTGGTCGACTCGCGGTTTGGTCATCAACATCGTCATCCCGCTACTGATTTTGGCTGCTGGGGCAGGATTTGTTGTGGCCATCGGATCGGTACAACCGCAGGCTCGTCCGACCCCAGACAACTCGTCCGTTGGGCGGTTGAAGCGGTTGCCTGCGGCCCAAGTGACGCAAGTTTATTCCTTACAAGAGCTTGGCAAACCGCTGGAATTACGAGTCGACGGAGTCGTGGTGCCGCACCGCGAAGTTCAATTGGCGGCCGAGGTGGCTGGGCGAGTGATCGAGAAGTCGCCGCTGTGTCGCGCCGGCAACTTTGTCAAGGAAGGGCAACTGCTGATCAAAATCGATCCGACCGACTACGAACAAGAAGTGCTGCGATTGTCGCGGATGCGAGATCAGGATTACGAAGCGCTCAAGGAAGTCGATCAGGAGATTGAAAATGCCAACATGTCGCTCGACATTGCCCGCCAGGACATCACGCTAGCCGAACGGGAAGTTGCTCGATTGAGGTCGCTGCCTAAAGGGTTTGTCAGCGAAGGCGAAATCGATCTGGCTCAGAAAGCTTTGTTGCAATCGACGCAAAGTCGCATCGCGATCGAAAACCAGAAAAATCTGCTAGCGGCCCGACGTGGCAGACTTGAAGCGGCCGAAAGACTGGCGACGACACAATTGGAAACGGCGAAAATCAATCTCCAGCGATGCGAGGTGAGGAGCGTTGCAGACGGTGTGATCGTGCGTGAAGACGCTGAAGTGAACTCATTTATCCAGCGTGGTAACCCGATCGTTACGCTGGAGGATGTGTCCAAGGCAGAAGTTGCGGTTAATTTACGAATGGACCAACTTTATTGGGTGTTGGACCAAAACCGGGAATCGCGTCTGGGCGGTGCCTCGGTCGGCGATGGAATCGATTCATCGCAGGGACGAGACGGTTATTCAATCCCGCTAACGCCCGCACTGATCGAATACGAAGTATCAGGCATGGGCGGACGAACCTATCGCTGGAACGGGACTCTGGTTCGTTACGATGGCATTGGGATGGACAGTCGCAGCCGAACCGTTCCGGTCAAAATCGAAGTTGACCAGCCGAATCGTTTGTTGCAACCTGACGGCTCGGAAACCCTTTCGGCTAGCCCGTCGGCGTTGGTTCGCGGGATGTATGTCAGCGTTCGGTTGCTGATCAAACCGCAAACGCCGCTGGTTGCAATTCCCTCCGATGCGATCCGCCCAGGGAACCGGATCTGGCAATTTTCGGTCGATCCGTCTGTTTTGACCGAACCGTTACCAGGCGAACCGGCAGGCGGCGGAGAGACAGCGTCCGATAATGCGCCGGTCGCTCCGACCAAGATCGATCCATTTGATCCGGCGATGTGGACGGCTGGGCGAGTCACGGTGCGCGGCAACTTGACACCCGTTGATTCGCTTTACTTGGGCGAATCGGAGGAGAACACTGCCAACGGATCACGAACTTTTGGTGACAAGTCAATGGTACGCGGCCAGCGACGGTACTGGGTCTGCGATGTCCAAGGTTCTGGAATAGTCGGCGGCGACTATGTGGTCACATCACCGCTGGGCGAATTGGGGCCAGATTTGGGCGATGCGGCATTGTCGGTGAGGGTGATGTCGGAGTCGCTGTCACCATGATTGGACAATCCTTGTTTAGACCAGCAATCCATTTGCGCAGCTTGGGCAACGCCGTTGAAGCGGAGGTTTTTCGATGCGATCAGTGATTTCGTGGGCCATTTCCAACGCTCCGGGCATGAATGTCGTCATGATCGCATTCATGTTAATCGGCGGTTTGTCGATGATGAGCCTGCGCCGCGAAACCTTTCCTGCTTTCGAGCTGGAAGTGGTCATGGTGACGGTGCCGTATCCTGGGGCTACGCCCGAGGATGTCGAAGAAGGGATTTGCCAAAAAATTGAGGAATCGGTGCGGTCGATTGATGGAATCAAGCAAGTCACCTCGATCGCGCAAGAAAGCGCCGGGTATGTCTTGATCGAACTGCGCAGCGATGTCCGCGATGTGCAAAAGATCCTGTCGGAAATCGACCGCGAAGTCAGCCGGATTTCAACATTTCCCGCCCGTGCCGAAGATGCCCAAGTCCAGCAGTTGACGTTTCGCAGCGCGGCGATCCGCGTTGGTGTGATTGGGCCGCCGGCCTCGCCGGGCGATATCGAAGCGGAATTGCGGTTACGTGATGTCACTGAAATGGTCCGCGATGATTTGTTGCAATTGCCATCGGTCTCGACCGCCACGGTGATGGGCGGTCGGCCTTATCAAATTGATGTCGAAATACCCGAAGCGACTCTGCGCAGTTACGGCCTTTCGTTAGAACAAGTTGCCGCGACCATCCGAGCACGCAACGTCGAACTGCCCGGTGGTAATCTGAAAGGCGATGGCCAAGAAGTCCTCTTGCGGGCCAAAAACAAAGGGCGTATCGGTGACGAAATCGCTCGACTGCCGCTAGTGACCCAGCCCGGCGGCGTTGTTTTAACCGTTGGCGACCTTGGCCGCGTTCGTGACGAGTTCGAAGACGTCGCGACGCTCAGCGAGATCAACGGACAACCTGCGATGGTCGTCAACATCGAACGCACCAAAGCGGAAGATTTGCTCGCGATGGTCGCTGCTGTACGCGGTTACGTTGCAAAAACCGAATTGCCCGACGGCTATCGGTTTTCGGTTTGGAATGACACCAGCGTAGAGGTCCGCGGGCGACTCGATCTGCTGACGCGAAACGGCATCCAAGGATTGATTTTGGTGTTCTTGGTGTTGACGCTGTTTCTGGAAATGCGGCTGGCGTTTTGGGTCTCCTTAGGGATTCCGATTTCGATTTTAGGCGCTGGCGTGTTTCTCGCTTGGGGCGGCCAAACACTCAACATGCTGAGCCTATTTTCATTCTTAATGGCGCTGGGCATTGTGGTCGACGATGCGATCGTGATCGGCGAAAATATTTACGCTCACCGCCAAATGGGCAAGTCCTATGTGGATTCCGCCCGCGACGGCGCGACCGAAGTTTTGCCCAGCGTGACCGCTTCGGTGACAACCACCGTCATCGCTTTTTCGCCAATGTTTTTTGTCTCCGGTGTGATGGGCAAGTTCATGGCCGTGATCCCCTTCGCGGTGATTGCGATGCTGGTGATTTCATTGTGGGAGAGTACGTTTGTGTTACCGTGCCATCTTGGCCATGCGCACACGGGTTTCTTTCGTTTTGCCAGCGTTTTGACGTATCCGCTGCGGCCGATCGGTATGCTGCTCAACTTCGGAAACTCCAGGGCGAGCGAAGCGATGGCATGGTTTTCTGAAAAGATCTATATACCCATGCTCCGGTTCTCGCTGAATCATCCGACCGTTCCGATCGCCACCTCGATTGCCATGCTGCTGATCACCGCGGGGCTCGTTCGAGGCGGGATTGTGCCGACGGTACTGTTCCCAAAAACCGATAACAATATCCTTCACGCGACGATCGTTTTTCCCGATGGCACCGCTGCCGCAATCACCGATGCCGCCACTCGCAAGATGGAACAGGCGATTCGTGAAGTCAGTCGGATTGAAGGCGAAAAACGCCAGCAGGACACCGGTTACGTTTATCAAGATGGCAAAAACGGCGTGACCGGGCCCGTCGTGATGACCTATCGTGAGGTCGGTGGCATTTCCGCAACCGATGGCGTTGCTGCCGCTGGCGGTGGCAGCGGCAGTCACGTCGGCCAGATCTTCGTTGAGCTGTTTGATACCGAAGTTCGGGACATTCACAGCGATAAATTGATCGAAAAATGGCGTGAAGCTGTCGGAGAAATCGCAGGCGTCGAGAAGGTGACGTTCGGCACCGTTGGCGTTGGGCCTGGAGGTAAGGCGGTCGAGTTCAAATTGCTGGCGTCGGCCGGTGCGGTCAAGCAGTTGGACGAGGTGACCGAGGCGATCAAAAGTAAGCTGGCAACGTACACCGGCGTTTACGACATCGCAGACGATAACTCGCCGGGAAAGTGGGAGTTTCAATTCACTGTCAAAGACAGCGCTTTGGCGACTGGTGTGACAGAGACGGATATCGGTGAAACCATTCGAAACGCGTACTTTGGGGCCGAAGTGATGCGGTTGCAACGCGGACGCCACGAAGTCAAATTGATGGTTCGATATCCTGAAGAAGAACGCCGCAGCTTGGTTAATTTCCGCGAAATCCGCGTCCGTGACGCGGCCGGCATTGAACGACCGGTCAACGAAGTGGCCGACGTGAAGCTGAACCAAGGGTTTTCAGAAATCAACCGACTCGATCAACGGCGCAGCGTCACGCTCACGGCCGATATTGATGAGGCGGTCGCTAACGCGGATCTGATCACAGGCGACCTGCAGACCAATTTCTTGCCAGACCTGCTGGCCAGTTATCCGGATATTTCTGTGAAGTGGCAGGGCCAACGTGAGCAAAGCCAGGAGTCCGTTGGCAGCTTGAAAGTCGGGTTCGGTATCGCGATTATCGCGATGTTTGTACTTCTGGTGCTGCAGTTCAAGAGTTACGCGCAACCACTTTTGATCCTGGCCGTCATCCCCTTTGGCATGATCGGCGCCGTTTGGGGGCACGCGTTGCTGGGGCTCCCGTTAACGCTCTTCAGCATGTTCGGCTTAGTCGCGCTGGCTGGCGTTGTTGTCAACGATTCGATCGTCCTGATCGACTTTATCAACACCAGGTTGCAGGCCGGCGCCGACCCGATGGAAGCGCTGATCGAATCGGGCCAGCGTCGTTTCAGGCCAATCGTTCTGACCAGTCTGACCACCATCGCCGGCCTGGCACCCCTGCTGACCGAAAAGTCGTTTCAAGCGCAATTGCTGATCCCGATGGCAGCCAGTTTGGCATTCGGTTTAATGCTAGCGACGATACAGGTTCTGTTGCTAATTCCCGTGTTTTACATCCTTTATTTAAAGGCGGCACGCAAATTAGGCCTCGCAGTTCACTAGAGCCGAACCGGTGTTCTGTCTCAAGAATTCCTCGATTGCCAATTTTGCCAAAGAATTTTTTTGATTGAATCCGTGAATCCCGAGCAACAAATTCACTCACCTGACCACCCTTCGTGGCGGATTGACGTAGCGGACAAGTCGCCGACAGTTCATAATCCAGATATGTTGTGAAACCGGAGTTCTCGCATACCTCCCGCTCCCATTTCTCGCCACTATCGGTCGCTCATACGATCGTCTGACCATCCATAGATGAACACCTACAGCATCGATTACATCGACGACCTCTTCGTCCAATATGTGCGAGACCCGTTGAGTGTGTCTGACACCTGGCGTGCCTATTTTGAGCAATTCCTCATTACCAACGGAGTCGCCCAATCGGACGGTCTGCTTACGGGGGACGGCAATGGCTCCGGCGTTGTGCCTGATCAAATGCCCAGTGGCAGCGGGCCATCGACCGAGTCGAATGCGGCCAAACCGTCGCCAAAATCCGATGTCACCGACCAAATGCTTTGGATGGCCAGGATGCAGGACCGCGTCGACCAACTGGTCCGCGAATACCGAGTCCGTGGCCACTTGGTCGCACAACTCGACCCGCTCGGATTGACCCGCCAAGGCACTGCGGAGCTCAGCCCTGAATCCTATGGCGTGACCGAACTTGACCTGTCGCGACCGTTCGAAGCGACGTCATTGGCCAACGTTTCTGGTGGCACACTGCACGAGATCCTGACCCGGCTTCGCAATACTTACTGCCGCAGCATCGGTGCACAGTTCATGCACATCGACAATCGTAACATTCGCGATTGGTTGCAGAGGCGGATGGAGACGACCGAAAACCGGCTTGAGCTTTCGCACGACGTCCAACGACGGATCTACACTCGATTGGCCGATGCTTCGATTTTCGAAGAGTTCGTGCGTCGAAAATTCGTCGGTGTCAAAACGTTTTCGCTCGAAGGTGCCGAAAGCCTGATCCCCATGCTCGACTTGGCGCTCGAAAAGG
>DNWZ01000004.1:0-5491 GCA_003506095.1 Planctomycetaceae bacterium
CGCTGTTGGGTGCTGCGTAGTGATAACCCCATCCCGAAAATCCTCGCAGCCCCTCGCCATGCGTCCACTTGCCTGCCAGTTCGGCCTCGGAATCATCAACAACAACGCCTGAAAAATCACTCAACCTCACACCAAATTCGGGACCAAGCTTACCAGCCACCGGCAACACGACTTTGGGCATCTGAATCGGACTGTCATAGGTTTCTCGATACGCTTTGCCAGGCAACTGCAATAATTTCAACAATTCCGGCAAGTGTTGTTCATAAATGTCCCGCGGCAAACAATCGTTTTGACGGCAAATGCTTGCCGCTTTTCCAACAACTTCGCCCATCATGCCACAAGTCTTCATTACGCGAACGGTTCCTAACGCTTCATGTGTCACGCTAATGCAGCGACCTGCCATAAACAAGTTCTCGATGTTCCGTGAATAGAAACATCGGTAAGGAACCGGGTAACCATACATCCGGTCGACGCGACGGTCATGAACGGCATAGGAGATGAACGGATTGTCCGGGAACTTTTCGGCAAACTCTTTCTTGGGATAATGCAAGTCGATCGACCAGGTCGTCGGAACGCAACCGTCATTGAACTCAGTCTTATCGACGATGTTATCCTGAGTCAGAATCACATCGCCCAGCAACCGGCGGCTTTCGCGAGGACCGCCAACATAGGCCATCCATGTCAATTGTGCGTTGCGGTGATCGGCCTTGCCATCGCCATTTTTCATTGCATTGAACGCCCCAAATCCGGCGCGAAGGTTCCAGTCGCGAATCGCTTCGGCATCGGCGATCGGATCCTTGTCGTATCCGCTTTCCCAAAACCACTGTGCGTGATAGTCACGCGGGTAAGGGAAATCGTCCATCGTTAACTTCAACGCCCATGGAGTCTCAGGGAACTTGGCCGGAGCGTCGGCCTCACCCCAAGTCCACATGTTGCTCATTCCCATCCGGCCTGCGGGCGTCATGTCCCAATCCGCGCCCGCTTTTTCACCGATCCATCCGTGGCCAGTACAATCGACGAACAACGGAGCCGAAAAGCGTCGCACTTGGCTGCTGCGAACATCCAACGCGTCTACCGACGCGATTTTCTTTCCATCCATCGCGACATCGAATGCATGGTGGTTCAAGAACAGATCAATATTCTTTTCTGCTGTTGCGACTTCTTCTTTTAAATCATCGCCAAACTCTTCTTCTCGCCCAGGTGATTTTGTCGCCCTATCGGCGAACTCTTCAACGATCTCGCCGATTCGCGGAAACTTACCACGGCGAATGTTACCCATCGCCCAAACCCGCACTTCGCTCGAGCCGTTTCCACCCAAAACAGCACGGTCTTGAATCAAAGCAACGCGTACACCCATTCGCGCCGCCGAGATCGCAGCGCCCATACCCGAGTAGCCGCCACCGACGACGACCAAATCATACTGCTTGGACTCGACGCTTTCGGCCAAGCCTAACAACTTACGACGCCATGGCGGCAGGATATCTGAACTGTTATCAGGTTCTGAAGCCGGATCGGTCGTCAGGTAAATCGCATCACAACGCCCATTGAATCCGGTCAAATCTTTCAAAGTCAACTTCGCCTTGCCCGGCTTCAGATCGACCATTCCAGCTTTATGCCATTGCCAGTTATCACCTTGGGTTCCCAGGTCGCTTCCGACGACAGCGTCATTGACCAGCAACTGAAAACGCCCAGGCGATCCTTCTGCCTTCCATCGCGCGACCCAGTCAAACGTTCGTACCCAAACTTGATATTTCCCCGCTTGGGCAACGTCGATCTGCGTCACCGCGTCTTTGACCGGTTGGCCAAGGCCGTGCGCCAACAGGTACGGCGAACCCATCTGCTGGATAAACTGAGTATCGAGTTGCCAACCACCGCGATCGTCAAAACTTTCCGCTTCGACAAAGATTTCCGCAGCTGGAAGAAGTCGTGCGGCGACGAAACAAATCACGATGGTTGCAAAAAACGAAAGACGCTTGAGCCGGCTGTGGCGAAGGGCAGACATCGGAGGGTCCGGAGGTGAATAAGGGGACGATAGATCGCTATGGCTTTACTTTAACCAAACCGCGTCCCATTAACAACTTGCCGCTGGGCTTTGCCTTCACGCCAGCAAGATCATCGATCCGTCGTCTTTGTAAATTCCGACAAACCGGAACTCCGACAGAAATGAACCACGCTGCTTATCGGCGACGTTGATCACACCGATAACCTGTCAACCGATTCACTTCTACCAACCTGTTTATAGGTGCAAGAGCCTGTCTGCAATGAGGCTGAACCTTTGGAGACTTGTCGAATCGGGCGTTTATTTCGGATCGCGAAAGTTGCTAAAAAACCATTTCGGATATTTTGTTAGCAGGGTATGACTCTTCAATCAACGTGTTTGTATTTTGATCGATACGATATTACGCTTGAAACTCGCCAATAAAACGTCGGTCGATCCAGGTCTTAAGATACCAGCACCAGCGGGCATGAAGCGTTAGACGCTTGTATTGAAGCAGCGCTTTGCCGTCGCCCGTGTTGAGCAGTTTCAAGAAATCACGCTGCGGTTGGTAAGTCAATAGAGGACGATTGTCAAAAAAAGCTCGCAGGTTGTTCCATAGGATCGGGCAATGTCGCACTGCATAGACGCCGGCTTTTGGCGAAGGCGATGACATGATTGTTCCCGCATCGCCAACAGCGAAGATGCGGTGGTCAGCCAAAGATTGCAGCGTGCTTGAGGTTGCAATAAATCCAGAGCTGTCAGTTGGCAGTCCCAGCTTTTCAATCACCGGCGGGGCTGCGGCACCGGTCGCCCAGATCACACAGTCGACGAGGTGTGACTTTTGATCGTCCGTTCGAATCGAGTCGGTATCGACATGGTTGACACGATGATTCGGACGAACGCGGATCATTCTTTGTTCAAGCAATTTTTCGATGAGGCGGACACTGCGATCAGTCATGCCGTCAGCTACACGAGGGCTGGATGTGTAGATCGTGAGCTCGACACTTCGTTCGCTCTCTCGCTTCTGAAAAAGCTGTTGCAAACAAAATGCAATCTCGATGCCCGCCACACCGCCACCAACGATCGCAACACGTATATTTCCTCTGCATTGTGATCCCACGTCACTTAGACGATTGTCCAATCGCCGAAGAAAAGTTTGCATCGGCTTGATCGGAACCATCAGCGGTGATTGGCAATGTTGTTGCCATCCGCTGGGTACCGACCCGACGCCAATGGATAACGCATCAAATGTGATCGACGGATGGTCTGTGAACGATAACTGGCCAGTCGCCAGATCAAGGCCGCTCGTATCCGCGATTATCAACTTTGCCGATGCACGGTCGCACAACGATTGCAGGTCAATCCGCATTTCGTCGTCGTTAAACTGCTTGCCTAGTGTGCCAGGCAACATGCCGGAGTAAGTTGCAGTTGGAAACTTGCTGATACAAACAAGATCGCAATTGGCGATCGGTTCAGTCGCCCATTTTTTAACAACGTGTGCATTGGTGTGCCCAATGCCCAGCAAGACGATCGTGCGCCGCCGCGTCGTGTCGCCTGCCAGGCTCACTGCGACACCTGTTCATACTTCGCAGGAATGCGATACCGACTGCTGTAAGTATGAACTCGGTTGGTCGGGTTACCGTCAAGCGTTTGCAGCGGCAGTTCGGCGTTCACCCACTGCAGAATGCTGCCTTTATAGTTCTTGACCTTCACACCGTTTGCGGCCAACTGCTTTGCATACGCACCGCTGCGACCACCAACCGTGCAGTAAACGACGACCGTTTTGTTCTCATACAGTTTCGCATTTTTCTCATACTGCGCTTTCGTGATCGCACCCGGAATCACAGAAACGTTCACTTCTGCGTCACTGCGAACGTCAACCAACACGAAGTCACTTGCCGGATCGGCCTTTTTCGCGCCGTCTCCACCGCCCTTCTGCTGGTTCAATAGGTCAGATAACTGTTGAGTTTCGATCGTTTCGATTTCCGCGCCGCCGCCGAACAAACGTCCGAATTGAGCGGAGGAACCATGCGGTGATACGATGTGAATGAAGAGGGTTGCGATCAGTGGTACTAGAATCTTCATGCTTTGGACCTATCCGAAAGAGGGCGATACGGTGGTTTCAGAACCTGTCTGGCTAATCAGCCAACGGGCGCCAGCCCCGGTTTTTCCGGCATGAAAATTGGCTAACACCGTGCGGCTGAATGGGCGGATATCTTATAACGTTACAAGCGAGTCAGCACACATGCCAATTCATGCAGACCCATCGGATGGTCGACCCTGTGTTTTTCGGTCGACCATTGCCAAGCATCGCTTCGAAAAAGGCGTTGCATCTTCGACAAATCGCATGAGAAAGGCGGGCCCTGGGTCGCTTCGGTTTGCATGAACAAGGCAAAGAGGTTTCCGCCTGGACGCAACCAATGCAACAGCGAAGCGTGATAGGCCTCCCACTGGGACGGATGAACCGCGCAAAGGCAAGTCTGCTCGTAAATCGCATCAAAGCTTTCTGATGGATCAAATGCAAACAGGTCCGATTGAATCACCTTGGCTTGAAGATTTCGCTGACGCAATTCGCGTTCCAGCGCCTGCACTGCCGAGTCGGCAAAGTCGACTGCCGTGACGTTAAACCCCAACGACGCCAGGGCGATCACTTCGTGACCGCGACCGCATCCGGGCACCAAAACGCTGCAAGGCCGCAAGTCACCTCGGTCGATCCACTGCGCAAGCATCGGATTGGGTTGGCCACGATCCCAGCCGGTCTTCCCCTCGTCATATCGCGCCTGCCAGTTCGCCTGGGTTAGCGGTTCCGACGACTGACAAGCGCCTTCAGATCGCGTTTCGGGTTCTGACTGCGAATCCATGGGTAATCGCTTATTGCTTGAAGTTCGCGCTGTCACGCCGCGGCGAAACTGCTGCCGCAACACACACCAAAGCCAATAGGTGAATATATCGGAATATATCGATGTGTCAATTGAGTTTTTCTACCAGGTCTTTCACTGGATGCCACCGCGATCGGCGGCGCTGCCGAATCGTCTACTCGATCACTGGGCAAACGTCGAACCATTCACGTTTTTGCCGACGCATCCACTCGGTGGTTTCCTCGGGCCCCCACAGCCCTGGAGGATACGTGATCAGTTTAGGTGCTGCAGGACTGCGCCATGCCGCGAGTATCGGATCGACGATTCCCCACGACAGTTCGACTTCGTCGCTGCGAGCGAAAAGGCTCGCGTCGCCGTTGATCGCGTCCAGCAACAGCCGCTGGTAGCCGTCAGGCATTCCGCCAGCGTCAATCGCTCCGAAGCGAAAATCGAGCGTCGATGTTCGCGTTTTCATATCCGTATCGGGCACTTTGGACTGAATATGCAATTGAATGCCTTCGGCCGGCTGGACTTGGATTACCAGTCGATTGGCGTCAAAATCTCTGACCTTGGAACCAAACAACAAATGGGGTGGCGATTTAAACTGGATCACAATCTGTGACGATCGACACGACATCGCTTTGCCGCTGCGCAA
>DNWZ01000004.1:5579-7633 GCA_003506095.1 Planctomycetaceae bacterium
TCCATGGCGGTCAACATCAGCAATTGAAAGATATGATTCTGGAACATATCTCGCAGAATGCCGCTTGTATCATAATAGCCCGCACGGCTGCCGATCTTGACCTCTTCGGCCACAGTGATCTGGACGTGATCGATATAGTTTCGATTCCATAAAGGTTCGAAAATACTGTTGGCAAAACGCATCGCGAACAGATTTTGAACCGTCTCTTTACCGAGGTAGTGGTCAATGCGATAGATTTGGTCTTCGCGGAAAACTCGATGAACCTTATCGTTCAAGTCGCGAGCGGTCTGCAAGTCGGTGCCAAACGGCTTTTCGATAATGACGCGGCGCTGGCCCTTGGTATCATCCGCCAAGCCCGACGCGCCCAATTGTTCCACAGCCACGTGATAAAGCTGTGGCATCGTTGATAGATAATAGACACGATCCGCACCCGATTCCGGTTCGATCGATTCCAGCAAGCCGGCCAAAGCTGTGAAATCTTTGATTTCGCCGATATCGCCAGGGCTATAAAAAACTGACTTCGCGAACGCGTTCCAAGTTTCATCATCAAACACACTGGACGCAAAATCGGATGTCGATTTCCGCAGCATTTCGCGCCACTGGTCATGAGAATACTCGCTGCGCGAAACACCAACAATTTGCGTTTCCGGCGGCAATCGCTTTTTCTTATGAAGACTGTACAGGGCAGGGATCAGCTTCCGGCTGGTTAGGTCACCTGAAGCCCCAAAAATTACGATTGTATGTGCCATTGAGGCCAAAACCTTAGTGAGCGATGGGAGGATCATCCATTATGCGACTGGTCCAACACCGTCCGCTATCGACCTTATCGCCGGCTAGAAAAAGGTTCCCTCAGCGGCTGAGATTCTTTGGCGGCGGCGTTCAAGGTCGCGTTCGTGCGGCCAAGTCGTCGCCTAATGTATCGAGAACCTCAATCGGTAGCCACATCCCTGTCGGCAATCAACCCACGTTCTCGATTGTGCCCTCTACTGGACGCCAATTAAGTGGTCGGCCGTCAAATCATCTAAACGAGTCACTGCCAATGACTGCACTTGCGCGGCAATCGCTCGACAGAACTCGCTCAGCGTTCGTTGCACATTGCCGCTGAGCCGCTGCTGGGGCGTAGGGCCCATATTGAATCCCAGATTCATCGCCGATCGCTCGGCGATCGACAATTCTGAGCCGTTGTCGCCCAACAACCAGCGGTCGCAGATCGAATCGATCGAAATCGCTGAAGCGCCCAGAGCAAAACACTTTACGGCTTCCTCGGCCGTTAGCGCCCCGCCGGCCAACCATAATCGAGGTCGCCTGCTCGCTGCATGGGTCGCAGCCCAGCGGCGGTAAGCCATCAGTGATGCCAGCGGACATTTATCAAACCGAACGATGATTCCATCAGCCTCTGCAGCAGCGATCGCTGGCAAAGCCGACTCCACGCTCCCATCGTCGATCGAAACGTAAACCGCACCGCATCCAAGCCGCCTCAACTGAGTCACTTTCGAACCCATCTGGCTCAAATCACTCCACTCTGGCGGAAACATCAGCGGTTCAGGCCGCAGCGGCTCCACGGGATATTCCGAATCGTGGTCCAGCCACATCCCCAATTGTTCGCTTTGATAACTGTATCCGCCTCGCTCGTCACGGTTCATTCCCAATCGCAACTCGATGATCCGAGCCGATTGCGCGTCCTCCAATGTCCATCCCAGCCGATCGCTGCGATGTGTGGCCATGCGTGACCAAGTCGCTTCGCCCCATTCCGCGTTGTCGCCCTGCAATTCGCGATGCAGCACGTTAACCGTGACTCCGAAATCACCGACAATCTGAGCAACCAAGAGACGCCGCTGAATATCGGCGTGGTGCCATGGCGGATCGTACCAAAACAATGGCAGCGGAATGTCAGCCGTTGGCTCCGACTCGCTTGGCCCCGCAACGCCGGCCAAACCAAGTTCTGCGCGCCCATGCGCGGCCGAAAAACCGCCTAGGCTCGGTTCCGATATCGGACGTACGAAACGGTCGATCGGTGGCGGCTTCAGCCGAATGTCGCTCAATCGCTGTGGCTC
>DNWZ01000004.1:7641-7897 GCA_003506095.1 Planctomycetaceae bacterium
CTCATCGCCAATTCGGCCTCACTTCACCCGTTTCACGCGACTGTTCGACTCGCCACAACCGCTCGGGGATCACTCGACGAAACTCTTTCGCCGCACCACGAATGGAAGCGTTAATCAACAACACCCCCAACCGCAATTCATCACGCTTTTTCAGTGGAACTTCAACCATGCAATCGGCTAACGATCGGGCGGTGCCGCGCAAGTAAATGGTCGCTAATCCGCGATGATCCCCCAGCCGCTCGCCCGCATCGCCGCC
>DNWZ01000113.1 GCA_003506095.1 Planctomycetaceae bacterium
GCAAGATTTGGGAAAAGGATCTCGTCGCTTCGTACGGTCCCATCGAAGCTCGTCACGGCTTATCGTCGTCTCTCGAGCAATTCGCAGACCATGTTCTTGTATGGATCGAACGCGGTGAGAATCCTTACTTGTTGGCGCTCGATAAGAAATCTGGGGCAGAGGTTTGGAAGGTCGCTGGTTTAGGGGCCACGTCTTGGTCGTCGCCGCGTTTGTTGGCCGTGGGTGATCAACAACACTTGGTCTGCAGCGCCAGTGGCAAGATTGTCGGATTCGATCCCGCGACCGGTAATCGGTTATGGGAATTCACCGATATATCAAACAACTCGTCATGCACGCCGATGCCGGTGGGCAATGGCCGATTCCTGATCGGCGCGTCGGACGGACGTGGCGAAACCACGCCAGGTGCGGCTGCGAAATCTAACGGCTTGATCGAAGTGGTTCCGCAAGACGATGGCTCATTCAAAGTCGATTTCAAGTGGCGGGCCACCAAGGCGACGTCAACCTTTGGCAGCCCCGTGGTGGCGGGTAAAACCGCAGCGATCGTCAACCGCACGGGTGTCCTTTATCGATTCGATATTGAAACCGGCGAAGAAGTTTCGATGGAACGAACCGACGCGGGCGGCATTTGGGCGACGCCGATCGTCGCGGGCGATTACCTGTACCTGTTTGGTTATAAGGGCACGACTTCAGTAATCGATTTGAAAGATGGTACTGAGATCGCCAAGAACCGACTTTGGGATGCCGAAAGCCAAGAATCGTTTGGCAGCAGCTCCGTGCTTTACGCAGCAGCTCCATCTCCACCGTACTTGATCTTGCGCAGAGGCGACAAGCTGTATGCGATCAAACAACTCTAGGCTCCGTCGCCTGTTTTGAAATCTAGCCATTAATGAGGCACCGAATCATGATAATCTTTCTTCAAACCGTTGTGCTGTTGTTGATCCCCGCGATTGCGCAAGCACACTTTCCGTGGATGCACGTGACCAGTGACGGTCGTGTTGATTATTTCTTTGGCGAGGGACTCGGCGACCAGACTTATAAGTTTCCACCGGCGGTCGCGAAGGCTGAGATCAAGCAGGCTGATGGCGACCAAGTTACCAAAGTCCCAACCGAATCGATCGACAGCGAAAATTTCGTCGGACTTCGTTCGAAGGGATCAGTTCCGCCGGAAGCCAACTTGATGTCCCAGGTCACCTTTGGGATCTACCACGGTTCGAAGCTGGAGTATTACACCCAGTACCTTGGGAAGAACCTGCCCAAGAACTTTGGCGATTGCAAGCCGCTGCCGATGGACTTGCAAGCCCTTGTCGTCGACACCGACAACGGTGTGGATGTCTATGTGCTGTGGAAAGGCAAACCGCTGGCGGATGCTGAAGTGAAACTGTTTTGTTCCGATGGCCATGAAGAAGGCAATTCAAGAACGGATGCTGCGGGCAAAGTTTCCTTTGATTGCAAACAGGTCGAAGAAGGAATCAATGCGGTCATGGTCGGCACGACGATCGCGGATGAAGCCGGCAAGTTGGGTGACAAAGAGTACAAGTCAGCGGCTCATTACTTGACCGCTGATTTCTACGACCCTCAAGACAAATAATCAAACTCGAAAGTAAACCAGCATCGCGGAAAAGGAATGATAATGAACCGAAATTGTTTGCAAACGCTGCGGCATCTGATCGTCGCGACGATGTTTGTTGGCGGTAGTCAAGGTATTGTGGCAATCGCCGAAGAAGTGCCTAGATTCGCCAGCGAGCACAGGTTGCATGCCCCATTGCCCGAAGCGCTGACCAGTTTCGGTGCGACGGTGCTGGGCGATTACTTGTATGTTTTCAGCGGCCACGGCGGCGACATGCACGGCTTTGGAAAAGATTTGCTGGTAGACCATTTCCGGCGAATCAAGTTCGACGATCCTGCGGCAAAGTGGGAAGAGTTGGCGATGCACGATTCGGCTCAAAGTCCCGGATTGGTGAACGATGGTACGTACATTTATCGCATCGGTGGACTTTCATTCCGCAATAGCGGTGGGAACGAGAAGAATGATTTTGAGTCGACGGTCTATTTCAGCCGTTATGATGTCGATAAGAATGAGTGGACCGAACTGGCTCCGCTGCCTGAACCGCGATCGTCGCTCGACGCGGCGATCCTAGGGCGCAAGATCTATGTTGCCGGTGGGTGGAATCTGCAAGGCTCATCGTCGGATGATGCACCTTGGCACGACGACATGCTGGTCTTCGATCTCGACCAGCCGGACCTGGGGTGGAAGTCGTTGCCTGGGCCGGGTTATGACATTCGGGCAATATCGCTTGCGGCTCACGACGGAAAGGTTTACTTGATTGGTGGGATCCAGAATCGTGGGATGAGTCGAAAGGTTTCGGTTTTTGATCCCGAGACCAGCACTTGGTCGACCGGGGCCGAATTGAATGCCGACAGCCAAACCGCCGGCTTTGCAACCGGTTCGTTTGCGGTCGGTGGCAAATTGTATGTCACCGGCGGGTCGGGCGTGCTGTATCGGTTGTCAGCCGACGGTCAAGCGTGGAAAATTGCTGACCGTTTGCTGTTTCCACGCATGTTCTTGCGTCTGTTGCCCGTTGGCGAAGATCGTTTGATTGCGCTGGGCGGTACCAGCAGTTCGGGCAGCGGTCGTCTTGCGGTTGTCGAATCGTTCAAGGTCAACGATACGGTTGCACCTGAACCGAAACAGATTGCTTGGACACTGCCTTATAGCGGACGCGCTAAACACAGCCAAACGTTGGTGATGGACGGACATAAGTTATACGCGTTTGGTGGCAACGCCAGTTGGGCTCCGCATGACTTCAGCAAAGAAGCGTTTGTTGATGAAGGTTTTGTGTTTGATGTCGCCAACCAATCGATGGAGTCGATTCCAGCGGCTCCGCGACCGTTCCAAAGTGCCGCTGGCGTGATCAACCGCCAGACGAGCGAACACAAGACGATTGCCTTGGCCGGTGGGTTGGGGATGAACGATGAGAAGTTCGGTTCGCTGGACGAGGTGTTGCTGTTTGATCCCGAGACGCGACAGTGGACTGTTTCAGAAAATCGCCTGCCGCAACCGCGCGGGATGTTTGATGCCGTGGCCCATGAGGACGCGATCTGGATGTTCGGTGGCAGCGATTCGGGGCACGGCAGCAAGTTAGACGGATCCGTGCTGCACTGGTGGGGCGATACTTCTGAAATCGCGCCGCTGGCAGGCGTTCAAGTGCCGCACCCTCGCAGGTCCTTTGGTGGCGCGGTTCTGGCGGGGGAATATTTCATGGTAGGTGGTTTGGGCGACAACAACCAAATCGTTGGTGAAGTCGACGTCTTCAACTTTGAAACTCGTCAATGGCGGTCAATCGCTTCGCCGAAAATCGACCGAGTGTTCCCGACTGTTTGCAGCGATGGAACAAAGATTTTTCTGTTTGGCGGTTTCAGCAACAGCGAAGGGCATTTCTCAGAGTGTACGACACTTGAGGCTTATGACAGCCAATCGGATCAGTGGACCGTCGTGGCCGATCAGATTGACGGCGTTGATGCGTCGATGCGAATGATCGGAATGAATGGACGATTGTTGTTCTTTGGGATCGATCGCGAAACCAGCGATCAAGCGAAGTTCGTGTTGTATGATCCGCAACCGACCGCGACACCCAAGACGGTTGAAACGATGTCATTCACGGCCCAACGCGGTGGTAGTGAAGCGTTAACGAACGCCAAGATGATGATGCGCCAAGATGTCGACAAAGATGGAAAACTGAGCGTCAAGGAGCTAGGAAGCCGCTTCGCCGATTTTGTGACCAGCGGCGATGGAGATAAGGATGGGATGCTGTCGTTTGATGAGCTGAAAGCCAAGCTCGAGGCTGATGAACAGGCGGAGAAGGATGCAGAAGCTGCTCAGGAGAAGACTGATGCGGCAGAGTAATCATCGCGATGGTTGATCTTGCTGGTTTATGTCTTCGCTCGGTACCCGATGATGCTCTTAGGGATTGCTCGTTGGGACTGCTAGTCGGGTACCGAGTTTTATTCATACCTATACTCGAAATTGTTTATTGTATTTTTATGTCATCCCTAAAAATGATCGTGCCCTCGCTGGTTGTCATGGCCTGTTTAACTTATGCAAACAACGGCCTGCAGGCTGACGATGCGGGGAAGCCAACGGATTCGTCGTCGACCGCCAGTTCGGATGCGGCGGGATTGCACGTCCAGTTTTCGCTGAATCGCCCCGAGGGCAATCGTTACCGCCGGCCATACGTTGCCGTGTGGCTTGAGGATCAAGAAAACTTTCCGGTTAAGACACAGGTGTTGTGGATGCAAACCGAACAACCGGGACCGCGTTGGCACCGTGACCTTACACGTTGGTATCGGAACGATCGGTTGCGTAAAGTGGCCGAGAAGACCGATTTGATCGATGGCATTTCAGGTGCCACGCGCGGACCGGGACAGTACGAAGCTCATTTCGATGGTACCGACAATCAAGGCCAGCCACTGAAGCCCGGCAAGTACACGCTTTGTCTTGAGGTCGCTCGAGAGCATGGAACCTACCAGATCATTCGTCACGATTTTGTGTGGGGCGACCAACCGATCGAGCAGATGGCATTGTCCGACAATGTTGAAATGTCGAACGTATCGATTTCTTATCGGCCGATTTCGGCGATTGGTGAATAACCGATGACGATGACGACCGTCACGACACGCATCGATCGACCGAGCAAGAATCGTTCTCTGGGCGATGCGACTGGCGAGGTTCCTGTACCGCGTCCAGCGAAGTCGGCACTTTATCGAAAGAGCGCTGCAGCGTTTCGCTGGCTGCATATCTATCTGTCGATGCTCAGCTTCGCCGCGTTGATGTTCTTTGCCTTTACCGGAATCACGCTGAATCATCCGACATGGTTTGGCGCCAGTGAGCAACAGGTGCGTGATGTCGAAGGAAGTCTGCCCGCTGGGTTGATCAGCGAGGAGAAGGTCGACGAGCTAGCGATTGTTGAGCATTTGCGGGCGACACATCGGTTGCAAGGGCGAGTGACGGAGTTTGAAAGCGGCGATTTCGATTGCATGGTCGTTTTTAAGGCACCGGGATACTCGGCCGATGCATTTGTCGATCGCCAATCGGGTTCATATACCGTGACCGAGTCGATGTCGGGCGTCGTCGCGGCAATGAATGATCTACACAAGGGGCGAGACAGTGGAAAGTCGTGGGCGCTGGTAATCGACATCTCAGCCGTATTGATGATTTTGATGTCGGTATCCGGGTTCGGGCTGTTGTTTTATCTGAAGAAGCGTCGTGTCAGCGGCATCCTCGCATCCGTCGCCGGCACCGTCGCGCTGTTATTGGCCTGGGCACTGTTGGTGCCCTAAAGATCGGGGTAGGGAAGACCGAATGAGTTCAGTCTCCCAAGCCCTCTATTCGGATCGGCTCTTAATCTTATTTTCAGGTCATGAGGCCGTAATGCGACGCTTCTAGCAGAGACTGGTCTCACAAGCCAACGCTTGCGGGCGGCGGCGGTGTTGGTGCAGGTGCAGGCTCGGGTGTTGGCGTTGGCCCAGGTGTTGGCGTTGGCTCGGGTGACGGAGTTGGTGCAGACTCAGGTGCGGCAGTGGGTTCTGGTTCAGCAGCAACCGGCGGGGGCGGTTCAGGAAGCGAAGATGCTTGCACCATGGGCGCACGTTCTGTTCTCAGCAGCGACGTCACCAGGAGCGTTTGGTTGGAAAAATAGTGCGCAAGCCCCCAGCTATTGTTGTCGACCGGAATTGCGATGTCGACTTGAACCGTAGATGTTTCTTCCGTAATCACTGACGGCAGGATAGTGATTTGTGCACCTTGAATCGCCAGCAACGCTAGCACGTGTCTTGCCTTTTCTTCGGCTTCAGCGCGACTGGCTCCAGGAACAATCACATGCCTTGCCGCTTCATAGGCTGCATTGCTTGCCGTATGCCGCAGCAAGTTGTAACGCACGAAGTCAACTGTTGCAAAAAACAGTAAGATAATAACAGGTGCTACCAACGCGAACTCAACCGCGATGGTTGCTGGGCGACTTGGAATAACACGAACCGGCATGGGATAACTTTCGTTTCGAGATCCAAGAGGGGGCAGTCCTCTTTTCGGAAAGGCTATCAGTGAGAAATAAGTGTTGGCATGTTTCTTGCGATCTCACGAAAAATATCTGCTAAATTTGCAGCATTGGTAGCATGGTAATGCGTTCCTCCGCCAGCAGCGGCAACCTCTTGCATGACTTGTTGATTGGCTTCCGAGGCGAATGTTACTGCGAAAATCATCACACCGCTTTGAGAGATCGATTCCGCCGCATACTTTGGATTAATGCCCTGGGTGTGTATGCCGTCGGTCATAACCACAATGACCTTCGACGCCCAAGGCCTGGCATTCAGGCTGTTGGTAAGTTGGTCTGCCGCAGCCAGCATACCATCGCTGATGTTGGTGTCTCCACTATTATAGCTTGCGGAGTATTCGGCAAGAGTCTCAATCGATTCGTTATAATCTTCGGTTAAATCATGGTCGATCGTTGCGGAGCCTGCATAAGTTACCATCGCAACCTGCTCGCGCTGAGGCGACTCTGTCAATTCATCCAAAAAGACCTGCACCGCATTGACGGTATCAAGCCAGCGGGATGGCGAAGGTACTGGATCACCGAAGTCCCATCCGGCAGGTGCGGCTTGTGGATTCGGAGGATAGGCTGCTGTCTCCTGAGCCGCATAAGCCATCGAGCCCGAACGATCGACGACTAATGCAATGTCAAGTTCAACTTGGGTTACTATCGTTTCGGATGTAAGTTCTGAAAAATCCATCGCTCCAAAGCTCGGAAAAGCAAGTGAAACCGGGCCCGATGGTGAGCCGATCTTCTTGTCGACTCTCAGATGAAGCGCATTTGGATGAGTTCCGCCAGCTTGATATTGATAGCGCTGGTGCAGCGAATCGCGTGTTGACGTGCCGAAATGAAAATCGGCCGCAGTCAACTGCAAGGGCAAAGCGTTCACTAAGTTTCGGTTTGCAAGTGATTGCGCTGTGGCGATCGCAAGATTGATGTCGCCACTGCTTGTGTATATTTTGCTGGCGGCGCGAGCCGACGCATCGGTGGCAACCTGCATTTCTGTGCGTACGAGTTGTACATGTGCCAAATTGATCGCAAACGCTGATAAGATAAGCATAACGATCAAAACGAATAGAATAAATACAATCGCGACCCCGCCCCGATGATTGTGGCGGATCGGTTTTGATGGATTGCAAGAACCTGCTGCAAATCGCATCGGAATGAAGCTCGAGGTATTTACTAGCATGGGATTCGTCCCTGGGGCATGGCACTTTGAATCTTCTCAAGTGTCGATGTTAAGAGTCTATCCGAAGCGGAATCCGACCCTAACCGGGTTGGCCTATTGCCGATGCGAGTGGTGCGAATCATCACTTCAATTCACATCCTGCTCTATCATCATTGAAGCACTTCCGCGGATCGTTCCGTGCTGCACCAAACGCATCAACTGTCCGTTTGAACCAAGCTCTGCATCGACTTCAACCGTTACCTCCGTACCGAATGGCGAAGTGTCAAAGTCTGGCGGAATGACACGAACTGCCGACGCCTGAATACCACGCTGGAGCAATATTCGATCTACTTGCTCTAAAACATTCTCGGTTTTAGCGTTTGGAACGATAGCAACTCTCGCTCCTTCGTATGCGGCCTGTAGCAAACCTTGTCGTAAAAACATTAAATCGCAGCACTCGATCGTTCCGAAAACGATGACGACAAATAGCGGTAAACAAATTGCCACCTCCACCGTCGCTAGTCCACGACTATGCCGCCGTTGAAATGGTTGACAGCGGAACGGAATCGGTAATCGAAACATAGCCAGATTTGCTGAAACGATCTAAGAGCCTGCCAAAAAGGGGGCTGACCCTCTCTGGCGAGGCCAAAAAAACTTTTGAAATCGACTCGCCTCCAAAGGGTCACACCCCATTTCGGATAGGCTCAAACAACTGAGAGGCTTGATCAGGTGAGTCACGTTGATCGGAGGCGACACGCCCCTCTGTGGTTTACCCTAGGTTATGAAGAGCAACCCGGCAAGAAAAATATTTGCCATCGCGCAAGGCGATGTAAGCGAGAGCACACTGGATGGCCGGTCATGACATGCATCTGCCTATCCATCACAATTAATGCGAATGGGGCATTGTCCTGTTTCGCCTTTACGACCGCATGAACCGCTTGTTTGCCGTCCTCGACGATCGTCACATCCGCGCCGCACTTCTCAAGAAAATACTTTCCGACTCGCCACACATCTTGGCGATCGTGGGGGAGCAAGATTTTTCCGTGGCAACCTTTGTGCCAAGTGGGGCGGTTTTATTTTTTTCGGCCAGTGCCGCTCGACTGGGTGATTCGGCACTGCCTTTGCAGATCGTTTTATTTTGCCAAGTACGCTCGGCGAGCACTCCCGTACACATTTCGTTACCATTAGGTGGGTCAAGCATGTTTTCGGACGACTGCTTCATTGAACTGCATCACGAAAAAATCACCCCTGACGCTTAGAAAATTCGATTGTCGATAAAACAAAACCTTGCGTTTCATCGCCAATTCTGGGAGCCGCTTGCTACCGCAGCCATCATTGCGCTGTTGGTGACAACGGCCGCGATCACATTTCAGAACTTAGCACGATTATGGAAAAACACCCGAGAGGTTGGCAGGTCTTATGATGTAATGTACGCAGCGGACGCGATTGAGGCTCATTTGTCGACACTCGATGATTGCCGACGTGCATTTTTCGCAACCGGCAATGACGATCAGTTGACTGCTTGTCGCGTCGCCGAGGCTGGTCTTGAAATTCAGATTGATCAATTGAAGGCGGTTGCGATTGAGGAGGAAAATTACCTGCAATTAGTTGGCCAAACGGCATTGCTGGTCAAGCGATTGACCGACGAGACGAAGCGGCAGGTTTCCGCGACGGAGCGTGGCGCCGGGCAAACTTCAGTTGAAACCGTAGAGCGATTCGCGAACTTGAGGACTGAGGTCAACGACGAGTTGTCAGCCTTGCGGTCGATGGCAAAATACAACGGTGCATTGCAAAAAGAGCATGCGGTTAACAGTTATAAAATCGCCCGCTACACCACGCTGATTTCAACCGTCGCGGGTCTTGCATTGGTCGGCGGCGTGATGCTGGCAGTCTATCGTCGACGGGTCGGTTCCGAACGCGACTCATTGTTAGTGGACCGAGAATCAAAACTGCGTCAAAGCACGCTTGATGCGATTTCAAAGTATATAATCGTTTGCGATCTAAATCTGAAGATCGTGACTGTCAATGAAGCGCTTTTAAAATTGTTTGATCTTCCGCGCGAGTTCGTTATTGGAGAAACGATAGACCAAGTTGCCGGTGGGCAGTGGAATGTGGAGGGTTTGACAGATGTGATTAACGATTCCAATCGGTCCGGGGAGGTGGAGAGGGAAGTCAAGCACCGATTCGGTTCGGTCGAAAGTCGGGTGTTGCTGTTGCGGGCTAGGCAGTTTTTTGCCGATTCACACACTGGGCCGCTGACGCTGTTAATCATTTCGGACATCACGGACCAGCGAGCGTTGGAAGCACGCAACAAGCAACTGAATAAGCATATCCAATTGTTTTTCGAGCAAATCCATGATTATGCGATTTTTATGATGGATACGGAGTGTCGTGCGACCACTTGGAATCTGGGCGTTTTGCAGGTGCTGGGTTACGACGAACAAGAGTTCTTGCAGCGAGATGTTCGGCCTTTAATATTCACTCCCGAGTCGCATTCTGCTGGCACGGTACAACCGGAGTTTGACGTTGCCGAGCGAGACGGTTCGGCGAGTGACGATCGGTGGATGATGCGGAAAGACGGAACGCAGTTTTGGGCATCGGGAATCACCACGTCGATACGCGATGAGAGTGGTGAATTGGTCGGTTACAGCAAGGTGATGCGAGATATGACTTTACAGAAGCAGAATAGTGACGAAATGAGTCGCTTGGCTGCTGAACTGTCCGAGGAATCGCGACGCAAGAATGAGTTTTTGGCAACGCTTGCGCATGAATTACGCAATCCTCTAGCGCCGATTAAAACTGCGGTGCAGTTGATGGGCATGATGGATGTTGGGAAAGAGGTTGAGGATTTGCGTTTGACGATGGCACGTCAGGTCGAACAAATGGTTCGATTGATCGAGGATTTGACGGACGTTTCAAGAATCGGTCATGGTAAAATCGAATTGAAGCGAAGAATTGTGGACATCAAATCGTTAATCGACGCTGCGATTGAAACATCGCAGGCATTGATCCGCGACAATCATCAAAAGATTGAGGTTTCGATTGACGATCCGAACTTGCGTGTCGATGTCGATCCTGCGCGGATTACACAAGTGATCAGCAATTTGTTAAACAATGCGTCAAAGTACAGTGATGCCAATTGTCGAATTCGTCTTTTAATCAATCGCGAAGAAGAATCGATTGTCATTCGCGTGATCGACAACGGCAACGGCATTGCGCCAGATCACATCGACGATATTTTTGAAATGTTTTCGCAAACCGGCGACTCGGTTGAACGTGGCTGTGCCGGTCTAGGTATCGGATTGATGCTAGTTCGAACACTAGTTGAATTGCATGATGGTTCGGTAACCGCGCTCAGCGATGGTCTCGGCAAGGGCAGCGAGTTTGTGGTTCGTTTGCCCGCCGCAGTCGAAACGTCTGATCCACAAGTGCAACCGCTTCATCTTCCAATTGAATTCGATCGCTCGACTCGATGCTTTAAGATCTTGGTCGTTGAGGACATGAAGGCGCTGGCGATGATCCTGGCGAGACTTTTGACCAAATTGGGGCAAGAGGTTCGCGTGGTCGATTCAGGAGCGGCGGCGATTGAAGCTTTGAAGACTTATCCGGCGGAGATTATTTTCTCGGACATCTCGATGCCGGGAATGTCGGGATACGAATTGGCAAAACGGCTGCGTCGGGCCGATGAAACAAAACAAATTCGTTTGGTGGCGATGACCGGATATGGCCAAGCATCGGACCGCGAGAAAGCAATCAATGCAGGATTCGACGACCACATGGTCAAACCGGTTGATATTCATCGCTTACGCACTTTCCTGGCCGAGATGTCTGCGAATTGATCCGTCGATTTGGAATCTACAACTGTGGCTGGTGGCATCTTTTGGTCGAGCGTTTTTTCTGACACACTGCCGCCGATTTCAATTTTTGCGATTGGTTGAGGAAGGGTAATTGTGGAAACGACTGGCACCTTGCCGTTGACGTGGAAGATTCCGAAGTCGATCCGTGTGCGAGTGGGCGATACCGCCGGTCGCCAACGTGTGATTTTCGAAGAAGAGAATCTATTGCTGGTGTTTCACAAGGCACCGGAAACCGATGATACGCACCGGGTGGGGCGGTTTTTGTGGCGAACCGCCGATGGTGCTTGGTCGGCCAGCGATGGTGGTGACGGCCCAGCGGTTCTGATGAAGCATGTCGGTGAATATGCCGCATTGATTGCGAAGCTTGACCAACAAGAGGAAGACGCCAATTCGGCGGAGGAATATTTCTTGGTGATCGAAGGGCTGCTGCCGCTGATCCGATCGACCGCTCACATGCATCAAGTCTTGCAAGAGGCGCGGAAGTTAATTCCTGATGATCGAGGATTGATTAACGCTCGTGACCAAGCTTATGAACTGGAACGGACGGTCGACTTGCTTTACACAAGCGCGAAGAACGGGTTGGATTTCGAAATCGCCAAACGAGCTGAGGAGGAAGCCGTCGCGGCGCGTACGATGGCTCGGTCGGCTCACCGGTTGAATGTCCTGGCCGGTTTTTTCTTTCCGCTGGCAACGATCAGCAGCGTGATGGGGGTCGACATGGCGAACTTGTCGCCAGCCGAATGGTCACGATTGGGCGCGATCGTTTTGGCTGGTTTGATGGTCGGTTTGATCCTTGCCGTGTTTATCACACGGCAAGGTCGCGAAGTGAAGTCGGCGATAGCGAAGGGGAAAGCGGCTAAGACGAAGCGGCGTTGAGGTGAGCTTGCTTGGCCATCATGCGGATCAGTTCGCGACAGAAATCGGGCAGATCGTCTGGGCGGCGGCTGGAGATGTGATTGCGATCGACGATGACGCTGGCGTCTTCGTACAATCCGCCCGCGTTGATCAGGTCGTCTTTAATACCCGGCGAACCGGTGACGCGAATGCCGCGATAGACACCGGCGGAAATCGGAATCCAACCGCCGTGGCAAATCGCTGCGATCGGCTTGCCTGATCCGTGGAAGTCGCGAACGAGTTGTAAGACTTTAGGGTCACGCCGCAATTTGTCGGGCATGAAGCCGCCGGGAACGACTAGTGCCGCAAAGTCGCTTTCGTTCATGTCGTCGATCGCGGCGTCCGAAACGCAGGGATAACCGTTTTTGCCGTCGTATTTCGCTTTTGCCTCAGGTCCAGCCAAAACGGTCGTAGCGCCCGCTTCTTCCAACCGCAGTTTGGGATACCAAAGCTCGAGATCTTCGTAGATATCGCCGGTAAAAATCAGGACGCGTTGGCCGGTAAGCGGCAATTCGGACGGATCGGTCAAGGTTTTGGACATTGCATACGTTCCAGTGATTGATTCAAAAATGAAAGCATAAAATCATGGCGCAGATGTGGCATCGTTACAACCGGCGTGCCGAGGCAATGAAAAGTCTCGGCCGATTGTTGCGTGACGCGCGTCCAGGCGTTATCACTCATTGATTGACGATGCATCAGGTCCTCTTCTCTTTTGGCCATGTTGATGACGAATATCGATCCGGAATTGCGCGATCAATTAAGTGACTTTCGCGGCGACTTTAGGCGGTTGCGACAAGAAGTGGCCAAGGTGATTGTGGGCCAAGAAAAGATTGTCGATGGTGTGCTGATCGCGATGATCGCTGGCGGACACGTGCTGTTGGAAGGCGTTCCGGGGCTGGGAAAAACGATGCTGGTGCGAACGTTGTCCGACGTGATCGACGGGCATTTTTCGCGAATCCAGTTCACGCCTGACCTGATGCCGGCCGACTTGATCGGCACGACAGTGTTGATCGAATCGGATGACGGGGCGAAAGATTTTCAGTTTCGCCGTGGACCGCTATTCGCCAACATCGTGTTGGCCGACGAAATCAACCGCGCGACTCCTAAGACCCAGTCGGCGCTGTTGGAAGCGATGCAGGAGCATAGCGTTACGGTGGGCAGTACGACGCACAAGCTGGAAGGCGTTTTCTTTGTCCTGGCGACACAAAACCCGTTGGAGATGGAAGGGACGTATCCGTTGCCCGAAGCGCAGTTGGACCGTTTTATCTTCAAATTGATGGTGCCGTTTCCGACGGTTCGNNGATTCGGTGCGTCGGTATGCGATTGAGTTGGTGATGCGAACGCATCCGGATCAAGCGTTGGCGCCACCGATGGTTCGCCAGTTTGTGCGATATGGCAGCAGCCCACGTGGTGCGCAGGGGTTAATTTTGGCGGCGAAGATTCATGCGGTGCTGGATGAACGGTATCACGTCGCAACAGAAGATATTCAAGCGGTGGCGAAGAATGTGCTGCGTCATCGGGTGATGTTGAACTTTGAAGGGCAGGCGGAGTCGATCGGGACGGATGATATTATTGATCATTTGTTGCAGTCGGCGCCTGTGTTGGCAGGGGTTTGAGATTTTCAAGTGAGCCGTCGGGCGTTAGCCCCGGTTATTGGTTTTTTATCGTAGGAACCGGGGCTAACGCCCATCGGCTAACTGAGTGGCTAACTGACAAGGCTTATCTTTTGTGTTTGATTCCGAATTCCTGAAACGATTGGAGTACCTTTCGCTGCTATCCAAGCGTGTCTTTCAGGGACAACTGCTGGCTCAGCGACGGACCAAACAGACCGGGGGCGGAGTGGAGTTTGCGGATCATCGCCAGTACATGCACGGCGACGATTTGCGTTATCTCGACTGGAACGTTTATGCCCGCCATGGTGACCTTTTGTTACGGCGGTTCCAGGAAGAAGAAGACCTGCATATTTATATTTTGCTGGACTGTAGTCGCAGCATGAACTCTGGCCAAACGGACCCGAACCTGAAAGTCGATAAGTTCACTTTCGCTCGGCAACTGGCTGCGGCGCTCGCTTACATCGCGCTGTCAAACCTCGATCGCGTTTCGATCATCGGATATGACGATAAGATCCGGGCAACGATGCCGCTGGCGCGTGGGAAAGATAACGTTTTGTCGGTGCTGCGGTTTTTAGAGAAACTGGAAACGTCGGGCGAAGCGACTCATTTGTCGGCTGTTGTGGGTGATTTTGTTCGCCGTGCTCCGCGGTCGGGTTTGGTGCTGGTGATCAGTGACTTGTTTGATCAAACCGGGTTCCGATCGGGTGTCGATCTGCTGAGGCACCGTAGGTTTGAACCGCATGTGATTCAAGTCCATACGCCGTCGGAGGCCAATCCATCGGTGCTGGGCGATGTCGAACTGTTTGATGTGGAATCGAATCAGTCGCGTAAAGTGACGGTGACGGAAAAGAAGCTTCGCCAGTATCAAGAGATGTTTCAAGCTTTCTTGCGCGACATTGAAACTTATTGTAAGACTTATGGGCTGAGCCACACTCGGGCGACGGCTGATATTCCCTATGATGAAGTGTTGCTAAAGATGATGCGAGTTGCCGGAGCAGTCAGCTGATGAGCCTTGCATCACCCGAACGATTGATGTGGTTGTTGATTGCTGTGCCAATCATCATGCTTTACATCTTACGGACTCGTTTGAAGCGGCAACCGGTTTCGACGCTGCTATTCTGGGATCAATTGTTTGACCAAAAACGCCAGCGGTCGTGGCTGCAACGACTGAGGCATTGGTTAAGCCTGCTGTTGCAATTGGCGTTTGTGTTCTTAGTGATCGGTGCGCTGACCGATCCTCTTTGGACAGGTCAAAAGAATGAGACGCGACAGGTGGTGATCATTGTCGACAATTCGGCCAGCATGGCGGCGGTCGGCGACGATGGCCAATCGCGGTGGGAAGCGGCGCGACAGAAGGCACTTGGGATCGTGGCGGGTTTGCGTGGCGGCGATGAGGTGGCGGTCGTTACCGCAGGCAGCAGCGTTCGTGTGCCGGTTGGGATGACCGACTTTGCGCCGGCGGCCCGCGATGCGATCGAAGCATTGCAATTGACCGATGGCCCGAGCCGCGCGTTGGCGGCGATCGATGCTGCGAAACGGTTAACGCGTTCGCCCGAGCGGCGGCGAATCGTTTTGATCAGCGACGGATGTTTCGAAGGTGCCCAAACGCTTGAAGGACAATCGGGTGTCGATCTGGTTCTGGCCGGCGAAACGGCGAATAACGCGGCGATTACGGCGCTGGCGGTGCGACGCTCGTTGGTCGATCCGATCGGATATGCGGCGCTGGTTGAGGCGGAGTATTTTGGCGACGAAGCGATCGATGTGCGGGTGACGATCGACTTGGCGGATCAGTTGGTGGATGTGATTCCGGTAAAGCTGGAGCCAGGAAAGCCGTGGAGCAAGACGATTTCGGGTGCTTCGGCCGATGGCGGTCTGTTGCGGGTGAAGTTGGATGCGAGGGGCATCCCGGATGGGCTGGCGATTGATAACGAAGCGATCGCGGTGTTGCCATCGCGGCCAAGGATTCCGGTGACGCTGGTGACGGAGCAGCCGAGTCTTTATTTGGAGAGCGTTCTGGGGGCGATTCCGCTGGTTGATTTAACGGTCGCGACCACGGTTCCGACGCAAGCGCCGGCTGGCGGCTTCTTGATGTTGCATCGCGTGGTGCCGGAGAAATTGCCTAGCGGTGCGGTGTTTGTGATCGATCCGAGCGGCGATAGTGACGCTTGGAAACGAGGCCGCCAAATCGAACAGGCGATCATCGCCAGGCAGGACACCGCATCGCCGCTGATGCCGCACGTCCGTTTGACCAACGTGATGTTGCCGGGTGCTTACGAGCTGGAAATGGTCGACGATGCGACGCCGTTGTTGGTGGAAGCCGGCGGTGCAACGCTGATGGCTTCGCTGGTTCGCGGTGACGATCGTTTGGTGGTGCTGGCGGCCGATTTGGACAGCAGCGATTTGCCGCTGCGGATCGCGTTTCCGGTGCTGATGACCAACGCCGTGAATTGGTTTTTGGGCCAGACAGGCGAATTGCAACCGTCGCTGAGGACGGGAACGTTGGCCGAAGTGGCGATTGATGGCGCGTCGGCATCGTCGCTCGGTTTGAATGACGCGAGGACGGCACGGTCGTGGAGCTGGCGCGATGCGGCTGGTCATGTCGCGCCCGCTTCGATCAACGGTGACGCAGCGGTGATCGGGCCGGTGGACCGCGTTGGGCTGGTGCAGATCGGCCCGCTGAGTTTGCTGCAACCGCCACAGCCGAGCGAAAGCGAAACGGCGCGAAGCGGAACGACTGCTGCCGCCGAACCATTTAAGGTGGCGGTCAATTTGTGTGACCGTGGCGAAAGCGATCTGAGACCGCGAGTCGAGGCGGCGAAAACGGATGTCGACATTGGTGGTTCGGGGCGGCGGTCGCTGTGGTTTTATCTCGCCTGCACCGCACTGGGGCTGATCACTGCTGAATGGTTTCTGTACCAACGGAGGGTGGTCGGATGAGCGATTCGATGCAGATTGAATGGACCCAGCCGTATTTGATTTGGTTGCTGGCGATCGTTTTGCCGTGGCTGGTTTGGTTTCACTTCCGGTCGCTGAGCGATTTTCCGCGTTGGCAACGCTGGTTGAGTCTGCTGTGCCGGGTTTGTGTTGTTGCGCTGATCACGCTGGCGATCGCGGGGCTGGTTTGGTTGGTGCCGACGCAGCGACAGATGATTGTGGTGGCGATCGACCGCAGCGAGAGCATCGACGCAGCGGCACGCGAGGTGGCGGATCGGTTTGCCGAGTCGCTGAAGACGGCGGTCGAAGCGGCGGATGATGTTGAAGTGCGATTCTTGCCGTTCGATCGTCAATCGGGCGAGTTGCTGGAATCGTGGCCGCCGGATGCGAACCGGCCCGCGACAGACTCTGGTCCAGACGCTGCGGCAGACAAGACGCTGACGGCCCAGCAGACTGTGGCGACCGGCAGCGAAGTTGGCGACATCGCCGACGAATTGCCGCCAATTCCCCCGGCCAACGAGTCGTCTGTGGCCAGTGAATCGGCGAACTTGGGAACGGATATCGCGGCGGCGATTCGAACGGCCGTCGCGTCGATCGCGCCCAGCTACCGAG
>DNWZ01000641.1 GCA_003506095.1 Planctomycetaceae bacterium
CGATCCTGCTGACCAGTCGCCGCACACCGCCGATGGATCTCGGGCAATGGTCGCATGTCGGCATCGATCCGAAATCGCTAATGGTCATTGGCGTAAAAGCTGCGGTGGCGCATCGCAAAGCTTATGCCCCGATCGCCACTCACCACGCTTGGATCGACACGCCCGGACCGTGCCAATCGCGACTCGCGTCGTTTCCTTACAAACATGTCAAAAGGCCGATTTATCCCTTGGATCTTGATTGCCTTGATCCTTGATCGCTTGCCAAACGGTAACCGTGCCGAATCCTTTCAATTCGAGGTTCCCGCGATCGAGGAATTGATAGTCGTCACAAAGTGAGCATTTCATCTGTTCACTGACGTACGTTTGGCCGGGGCAAGCGGCGGTTTGCAGTCGTGACGCCAAGTTAACGACCGGTCCCCAAATGTCATAAAAGTATTTCGATTTCCCAACCACTCCAGCGGTCAACGTCCCGGATGCGATTCCGATCCGCAGGCTGAGCGATAGTTCATATTTCGTGGCAATTTCTTCAGCGACGGCGTGCATCGAGCTCGACAATTCCAGAATGCTGGCCGCCGGAGTTGCGTGAGCGGTCGGGACACCGCATGCTGCCAGATAGGCGTCACCGATCGTCTTGATTTTCTCAACACCTAAACTGGTGGCCCGCTCATCGAACCCACGAAACAGTTCGTCCAACAATTCAACGATCCGCTCGGGACCCATTTGATTGGAAAGTTCGGTGAAGCTGACGATATCGGCAAACAGAACAGGGACATTCTCAAACTTCTCGGCAATCGTTTCGCCAGGTTGGTCCTTCAGGCGATCGACGATGCTCGCCGGCATGATCGATCGCAGCAGCGCATCGGTTTGTGCTTGCGCCTTTGCGGCCAAAAAGAACGCGTAATAAATGACAACAAAGATAATTGTCATGATCGAGACAATCGCTGTCGCGAAAATCTGCTGCATGAAAAACGGAGCGTCATAGATCCCTTCGGCCGCTTGCGGAAACCTTGCCCAGCAGTAGACAACCATCATGCAGGAGATCGCTGTGATCGCCATCACCATCTTATAGCGACGCAATCCTAGTACGGCAAACGCAACCGCCGATGCGCCGATAAGGTTCAGGATCACTCCTGACTCGCGCCCTAGCAGTGACGTGAAATAGTACAACGAAACCAGAAACACGATGGTCAGCCAGATTGCTGCCGCGGTCCGCGAAATGCGATGAAAGCAGGGTGTCGCTGCGGTGCAGATCGCCGATACCACGTTGCCGATCACCAGCGGCCGCAGCGAAGCAAAATCGTGGACCGCGAATGAAATCGCAAACGACAGCGACGAAATCGACGCGAGGTAACCGGTCAAGTTTGCAACGATCAAACCCGCCAAGTCATCGCCGCGATAGCCGGAAGTGCCGGCTTGTGCGACATAGGCGATACGGGCTTTCAACCGTTGCCAATCGTCCGATAGTTCGGAATCACTGGCGGATGTCATAACAGATCATTTCATCCTGGTCGCGCAAGTAGAGTCGTCCGCCAAAGACGACCGGATGCGCCCAGCTTTTTCCGTTATTGATCGCGATATCAAACTTGCCTTTCAATTGGAAGTTCTTCGGGCTGGCTTCGATCAACGCCATCGTCCCGTTCTCATAACGGAAATACAAATGGCCATCGGCACAAGCCACCGCAGCCGAACCGCTGCCAGGGCCACGCCCGGGTCGCCACATATCACGCCCTGTCTTAAGGTCAAAGCAGACTGGAAAACCGTTGTTGTGTCCGTGTCCCATGTAGACATAGTCGCCGATCAGGATCATACCGCCATGATGATTCTGCAGTTCACGGTTGGTCTTATACCAAACTTCTTGCATCGCGACCTGGCCTCGATTTCCTGTCAATCGCAGCAGCGCCGAACCGCCGTCATCATAACCGCTTGAACAAAAGACCAAATCGCCCGAGACGATCGGTGTTGGAACATTCGCAGTGGTATTCGCGACACGGTTATAACCCCACAAGAAGCGGCCCGTTTCCGCTTCGACACCGATCACTCCGCGACCGACCAATTGAACATACTGTTTGACTCCACCACCGTTACCGGTCACGATCGACGAATACGCCGCGCCGTCTTTTCCGGCGGGGCCTGGATTCGGTGGTAACGCAGACTTCCAAATCACTTCGCCGGTTCGCTTGTCCAACGCCGCCATCGCCGCATCGGGTGCACCTGGTGTGACGATCAATCGATCTCCATCGACCAAGGGCGATTCGCTGTATCCCCAAACCGACATCATCTGTCCACCAAAATCGCGTGGAAAGCTTTTTCGCCACACCTCTTTGCCGGTCGCGAACTCGGCGCACAATAAATCGCCGCCGTGCGATAGTCCATACACATAATCACCATCAATGGTTGGTGTGCAATTTGGGGCATCTCCGCCACCGACCGCAACCTCCCATATCTTCGCACCGTCCTCCAAGTTGATTGCGACCATTCGCGTTTCGTTACCGAACTTGCCCATCGTTACGATTCGCCCGCCGGCGATTGCGACGCTGGAGTAACCGCCACCCAATCCGCTGGATTGCCAAGCGACCGGAGGGCCGTCTGCGGGCCAAACCTTTAACAGCCCGGTTTCTTGACTAATGCCATCGCGATTTTCGCCGCGCCACTGTGCCCAAGCGGGTTCGGTGTCGACTGGGGAAACGGCGATGTCCGGCAAATCTGTGGCAGTTCGCGCTTTTGGCTTTACCGCCGGACGCATCATTCGCCGCACATACGCTTGGTCTTCGCGGCTCAACCGGTCAAGCGACAATTGGATCGTCTTTCCGTCTTCGCGAAGCAGCGTTACCGCCTTTCCGTCGGACGATACATATGCCGCTTGAGTGCGATGTTTGCCGGTAGCATCTGTCCACTCCCGTACCGCTTCGTCGGCGTAAAGAGGAAATGCCAGTGCGCCGAATATTAACGTCGCAGCCGCCGCGAAACAGGTAAAACAATGCCGATTCATGATTTTAAATCCTCGCGGAGACCGAAAGCCCTACACCACCACACCGCTACTATAAACGCTCGCTGTGGGGGCAGGAACTTACCATCGCTTGAAATCTGCGACTTGCGACACCGTCGGCGGCTCAGCGGTCGAGTAAACTAACGTTCCTGCCACCACTGCCACACACCGATCCCCACCGACCATCCCCGCCAAAGGCCATCCTTACCATGATGTTTGATAATACGAAGGTGATCGCGTCTTGCCAGACGGACTCGGTAGTGCGTTCCACACCATCAAACAAACCTTTGCGTTTACTCTTGATTACAATCCTAGCGGTGCTGGCGTGCCAAGCGTCAAACCACTTGCGAGCACAATCGCCCGATGCAACCAGTCCGTTGACTGCGGAGACGGACCTAGCATCCGACATGATTGACGGGATCGACCGCTTTCTGCTGAAGAAGATTGATGATGCGGCCAACAAACGCAACGAAAACTGGAAACTTGATGTTACAAGTGATGCGAGTCTGGCAGATTCTCTGAAACCACATCGCCAGGCACTGGCAAAGATTCTGGGTGTAGTCGACCCGCGAGTGAAGCCGCAAATCGGCGCGACGGCGATCGACCACGAGTTCAGTACTGCTGCGGAAATCGGATCGAGCGAGCGATTCGAAGCGTTTGCAATCCGTTGGCCAGTGTTGCATGAACCGTCGCCACCCTTTCAAGGTTTGACATCGTTGTATGGCGAAGGCTTGATGCTGGTGCCCCGCGATTCGTCGGCAACCAGCGGCACGATCATTGTGGTTCCCGATGCCGATCAATCACCGGAACAGATCAGCGGTTTAGTCGATGGCATGGATCCCCAGTCCCAAGTTGCGCGGCGGTTGGCAGAATCGGGGTATCGAGTCTTTGTCCCTTATTTGACCAGCCGCAAGCAGGAACCGCGGGGAGGGCGAGCTAACTTAACAGACCGTGAATACCTCCATCGTGCGGCTTTTGAACTCGGACGAACCTTGGCCGGTTATGAGGTGCAAATGATTTTATCATTGGTCGATCGCATCGAACTGCAGTCGCCCAAACATTCGATTGGCATTTATGGATATGGCGAAGGTGGGATGATATCGCTGTTTGCCGCAGCGATCGACACGAGGATTGGGTCGGTGGCGGTGAGCGGTTTTTTTGGTCCACGCGAAGCGAGCTGGAACGAACCGATCGACAGAAACTTCTTTCGTTTGCTTTCACACGCTGGTGCGACAGAACTTGCCATGATGATCGCGGGACGAAACTTGGTGATCGAAACTTCTCGCGGGCCTGAAGTCGTATTGTCGGGTGACGGCGGTGCGCCAGCGGAGTTAAAGTCTCCCAGCCCCGATGCGGCAGAAAAGTTGTTCGATGTCGCTAGGAATCGACTGACCCAATCGGATCAGGCCAGGTTTTTGCTTGTCAAACCTGAAAATGAACTAGCCGGCAGCGACCCATCGCTCAATCACCTAATCGCCGGTTTGATTCACAAGAAAACCGATTCTGAAAACATCGTTGTTGACGCGAACCGATTGTCGCCGATCGAATCGTCGCAAGATTCGCTCTTGCAATCTATCGATGCGAGACGCCAACGGATGATCCAGCAGGTCGACCGACACAATCAGGCCATTTTGCAAGAGAGCCCGTTTGTAAGAAACGCTTTCATGAGCAAACTCGATACGCGGTCTGTCGAAGCTTTCGAGAAGTCGGTCGAATCGTATCGTGATATCTATCGAGATGAAGTGATTGGTCATTTTGACGATAAGTTTTTACCACCAAACGCCCGATCGAGGAAAAAATGGGAAACCGATAAATGGGTCGGTTATGAAGTTGTGTTGGATGTGTACGAAGATGTTTTCGCGTACGGCGTTTTGCTATTACCCAAAGATTTGCAACCGGGCGAGCAGCGGCCAGTTGTGGTTTGCCAGCACGGTTTGGAAGGACGTCCGATCGACACTTTTCTGGGCGATCATCCCGCGTATCACGATTTCGCGGCCAAGTTATGCGAAAACGGATTGATCGTCTTTGCGCCACAGAACCCCTATCTGTTCAAAGACCGATTTCGAACGCTGCAACGAAAGGCTCAGCCGATCGGCAAGACGCTCTTTTCGATCATCGTGCCACAACATCAACAGATTTTGAATTGGTTAAAGACACAACCCTATTGCGACCCCCAGCGGATCGCATTTTATGGGCTAAGCTACGGTGGCAAGACTGCGATGCGCGTCCCGGCGCTCGTTACCGATTATTGTTTATCGATCTGTTCGGCCGATTTTAATGAATGGGTATTAAAGAACGCTACGACTCGCGAAAAATATAGTTATATGTGGACTGGCGAGTATGAGATATTCGAGTGGGATCTCGGTTCGACATTCAATTATGCCGAAATGGCGGCATTGATTTGCCCACGTCCGTTTATGGTCGAACGAGGACATTTCGATGGAGTTGGCGAAGACCACTGGGTTGCCTACGAGTTTGCCAAAGTTCGCCACTTGTATGCGGCGAAGTTGGGCATCGGTGAACGAACGGAAATTGAGTGGTTTGTCGGGCCGCACACGATCAATGGCGATGGCTCGTTTCGATTCCTCAGCCGGCACCTCCGCTGGCCGATCAAAACGATCGCCGAGATGTCGGCGCAGAAGACGGACAAGTGATTTCTTTAAGCTTCATAACGTAGAACACACCGGGATTAATGCGTAAAGCCGGGTTTCTTGTGTAAAGAGCGTGCATGCCGAGCCTGAGTTGGTCCCATGCTTTTTTTTGGGCCGCTTGGCCCTTACGATAAGGAGATTACTTTTCAATCTTCTCGTCGTCAGGATGCTATTCGTGGTTACTCATGCCCCGGCCGTATCGCCCACGTCGTGGATCGAAGCTCCGAAGGATCACAAGCTTGGCCTTTGCGATGGCAAAATCGTTTGCCTGAACGCAAAAGGAAAACAGTTGGCGGCAGTTCCGCCGTGGATGAAAGACGAGCCAGTTTTTGAACAATTGCAGGCGCTCACGACCTGGTTGGATGAACACGCGACACAGTGTCTGCACACGGTCGAACACTGGATGCTACGCTCGTTGATCCTTCCCCGCGAAACAATCACTCAAACGTGGCCCGACGTGGCGTGGCGATCAGCCTTAGAAAACATGGTGATCGCTGCGGCGGATAAGTCTGGGAAAATCGACTTTGATCAAGTAGGCCTGCTTCGCGACGTCGATCTCAAACGTGGCTTGGGGATCGTTGATCTCGATGGCGAATCGAAGTGGCTCAAAAGTGCTTCCATCGCGGTGCCGCACCCGATTCTGATCAAAGAACTGGATGACTTGCGAGAACTCGTCGGCGACCTCGGTGCAAACCAACCGATCGAACAATTGTATCGTCCGGTTTATCAACCGACCAAAGAACAAACCGTGTTGACATCGATCCGTGATTACGCCGGCGGGATGTTTGAACAATTGAACTTCGCGTTGGGCGTATGCCGTCGCCTTGGCTATCCGGTTCGCGGTGGCTATGCGACGTGCAAAGTTTGGGAAGGGAACGATCCGCTGGAAGCGCGTTATTACGTCGGTGCCGAATACCCTGAGGCGGAGACCGAGACCGGCGAGCTGATCTTTGTCAATAAAAAACAGCAAGCGGTGGCGATGCGCGACGTTGGGCCAGTGACGTTCAGCGAAGGGGTTCGCATGGCGAGTGCGATTTATGCTAAACGCAAAGTGGAAAAGCAGGAGTCGGCTGAATCATGAGTAAAGATTTTATCCAATCACAACTCGACGCCGGTGGGTTGGTCGCCATCGATGCCAAGTGTGACCCGAAGACGACTGAGCGGATCGTTGCGCGCACTTATACAGCTCCCGTGTTGGGCGATCGCGTTGTGATCACGCTCAGTG
>DNWZ01000703.1 GCA_003506095.1 Planctomycetaceae bacterium
CTTTATCATATTTTTCCAACCGCACGCGATCACATACAAAATCGGGTAATCGTGATGCATAGAAGTTTCGGATGTTATAAGGATCGATCACATACTCGCGGCGACGCGTTTTGGCGGCCAATTCCGCGATCAACGCAACGAGTTGGCGATTAAATCGCACCGACCGCGCCGTGGTCGGCATCTCGTCGTTTGCTAACCCTTCGTCGATCATCAACTGGCGAGCCGTCGCGGGATCGAGGGGCGACAACGCCAATCGTCGGCGAGTGACGATCGGCAACCCGAACAGCGAAACTTGTTGATAACAAAATGCCCCGCCAGACTTATTCGACCAATGCGGGTCGCTATAAGATTTTTTGACCAGGTGTTCGGCCAGCGGTTCGATCCACTCGGGCTGGACGGCGGCAACGGTACGCGCGTATTGACGAGTCGTTTCGACCAACTCGCCAGCGACAATCCATTTCGGTTTAGCCGCAAAAACGCCACTGCCCGGCCAAAGAAACAACTTTAAACCGCCGGCCCCGGTGTATTCATTTTTGTCGCCCGCAAGTGCGACGCCGGACAACAGACCGGTCAGCAATGCTTGATGAATCGTTGTGTAGCGTCCCGCATCGATCACTTCGTCTTCATTCTCGCTGAACCGAGGTGCCCCGACTTGGCGTCGTTGCGCTCGGCCCGGTGCCGATTTTTGTTCTGGCAACCACGGCGGCGACTGGACGACCATTTCTCGCAATTGTCGATAGACGTCACACCATTCGCGCATCCGCTGGGGCGAAAGGAAATTGCCACGACAGATTCGATCGAGCTTGCTGTGGCTGACCGATTCACGCTGCTGTTGATAGAACCGCCACAGCTTCAAAAAACTTAAAAAGTCGCTGCGCGGGTGTTGAAACTTTTCGTGCGCCTCATCGGCCGCTTGGCGTTTATCTTGCGGCCGTTCGCGTGGGTCTTGGACTTCGATCGCTGCGGCGATCACCAACACTTCGGGCAGCACGCCAAACTCATCGGCGGCCAAAATCATCCTGCCCACACGCGGGTCGACTGGCATCCGCCCCAACCGCCGGCCGATGTCGGTCAATTGATCGTGATCGTCGACCGCGCCGAGTTCACGCAGTGTTCGGTACCCCTGCCGAATCGCATCGGGCCGTGGCGGATCGATCAACGGAAACTGGTCGATCGACCCCAACCGCAGCGTCAACGTTTGCAGAATCACCGACGCCAAATTGGTGCGGCGAATCTCGGGCGTCGTGAACGCTTCGCGATTTTCATAATCCTCTTGCGAATAAAGCCGCACACAAATACCCGGTGCGACGCGTCCACACCGCCCGGCCCGCTGGTCACAGCTCGCTCGGCTGACCGCTTCGATCGGCAACCGCTGAACGCGGCTTCGCGGACTGTAACGACTGATTCGCGCCGTCCCTGCGTCGACCACGTATCGAATGCCGGGAACCGTCAACGACGATTCGGCAACGTTGGTCGCAAACACGATTCGGCGACGATCGCCGGTGGGGTGAAAAATCCGCTGCTGTTCGGCTTGCGGCAACCGGGCATACAGCGGCAGCACGTCGACGCGAGTCGCCAGGCCGAGCCGCTTGAAGTGGCCTGCGGTTTGGTGCGAAACCTCGCGAATGTCGCGTTCGGTCGGCAGGAACACCAACACATCGCCGCCGCCAGAGCGACAAACGTTATCGATCCCAGCGATCACGTGTTGGCCTAGATCGTAGTTGTCGTCTTCGTCTTCAGCGTCGCGATTCACATCGGTCCAAGGCAGGTAACGGATATCGACGGGGTATCCGCGGCCTTCGACCATCACGATCGGGGCCGGATTTCCTTGAATCGAAAAATGTTCGGCGAAGCGCTGGGCGTCGATCGTGGCCGACGTGATGATCAACCGAAACTCCGGCCGACGCTCAATCACTCGCAACAAATAACCGAGCAAGAAGTCGATGTTCAGTGATCGCTCGTGGGCCTCGTCGATGATCAGCGCGTCGTAATCCCGCAAATCGCGATCGGACTGCGTTTCGGCTAGCAGAATGCCGTCGGTCATCAGCTTGATCAGCGTTTCGGACGACGTTTGATCGCCGAACCGAATCTTATAACCGACGCGAGAGTCGCCAGTCGTACCGAGTTCTTCGGCGATCCGAGCGGCGATCGATCTGGCCGCCAGACGCCGTGGTTGGGTGTGGCCGATCATGCCGCGGCGTCCCAGGCCAGATTCGAGCAGTATCTTGGGCAACTGGGTGCTTTTGCCGCTGCCCGTTTCACCACAAACGATGATCACGCGATGTTCCGCAACCAGTTGCAGCAGCGATTGGCGATGAGCGGTGATCGGTAATTCCGCCGGATACTCGATCGGCGGTATCGAAACGGAGCGGCTGGCGACGACGGTCAAACGTTCAACTCGAAACAGCGGCAGGATCTTGTGGTGAAGTGAAGACAGCTCGATCGCTGCCAAGGCTCGCGCAGTCTAACGAAGTCGGTTGACTTTCGTGAGCGGCAAAACAAAAGCCACGCCAGCTCAAGCCGACGTGGCTTCTGAAACATAACAGGCGGACAATGGCAATCGCGAAGATCAGCTGATCGCGGCTTGCAACTGTGTCTTGGGACGAACGCCGACGAAGCTGTCTGAAACTTGACCGTTACGGAAAACCATCAAGGTCGGAATGCTGTTGACGCCGAAACGTTCGGCCGACCCAGGATTGTCGTCGATGTTGACCT
>DNWZ01000064.1 GCA_003506095.1 Planctomycetaceae bacterium
ACAGAGTTGCTACTTCGTCGAACAAAGACGATGCGGATGGTGTGGTCGACATGATGACTCCCTCGGTGGGCGCGACGGTACATTTTATCAGCTTCTGAGGCGAGGAGTACTTGCCACGCTCCCACGGCAACCGCAATGTGCCACCCAAAAAGAACGACTCTCAAACTCTCTGTTTTCAGCCGCCGGCAGTACTCTCTAAAGCCCCAATTCTGTTAACCCGTCTGCCATCGTTAACCGAGAGAGTCTCAGAGATTTCGCTTTCCTGGACGGGGTGGGGACCAGGAAACGGGCGATCTGGACGTTGGCCGGGCGGGAAAAGACGCGGAGTTCGGGGCGGCGGTTAACAAGAAAGCCGCGAAACTCTAGGGTTTTAACGCAAAAAAGCCGAGGTAGAGACCTCGGCTTTCTGCGTTAACTAAACCAGAACAGTTTCGATACTGTTCTGAAAGGCTCAAATTTTGCCTGCATCAGGTTTGACAAAGCGGTTAACCAAGGGGAAAAAGCATGGTTTTTCCCTGAGAATTCGCAGGTTTTCCGATTTAATGTTCGTTCAGAAATCTGCGAAACGACCTTCGCAACATGGACGCATTTGGTTAAGCAAGGCGGTCAATCTGAGTGGCGCGGCCGCCGGGAAGTATCAGCAGTCCCCTTAAGCTGGTCGCCGCTCTGTCGAAAGAGCGTGGGCCCTCCGCGTCGTCTGTATGAATCTTGCTCAAAGTCAGTTAACCCAAAGTGTTTCTGGTTTTCAGTCCGAAACTAAATGACCACGGTTAACAACGCCGGTCGAGGCTTTGACGTAACTTCATGGACGCAATGTAATCTCCGAAAGTTATTGTGCAGAAACGGAGTTGCGAAACCGTATCCAGCAACCTCGCGATGAGATCGCTGGGGCTTGCCAGCGAATTTCTTCCTCCATCCTTGGTGACCGAACGATTTGACAATCCGTGATTCGGTGATATCCAGGTTTCGGCCATACATTTAAAATACTGCTACCTCGATTCGACGAGCGATTCTGGGGATAGGTCAAACAGTCTGGGTGTCCCGCTATGTCTCATCAATTCGAAAGGTGTGCAATATACGTTCGCCAATCTCGGGTGAACGACAGCAGCTTCTCATCGTGCGAAGCGCAACTGAGAATCTGCACGGATACTGCTGCCAGCTTCGCGTGGCGAGTCGTCGATCACTTTCAAGATAGTGGGCAATCGAGCGAATCCCTGGCACGACCGGAAATGCAGCGGCTGATGGCATGTGCTGAGCTCGGCCAGTTTGAACATCTGGTGGTGTATGCAATTGACAGGTTGACTCGGCGCTTGTTCGACTTTGCCCGGCTGATGGAACTGTTCGACAAGAGCGGTGTGAAGCTTACGGTGGTGACTGACCCACGCTTTGGCGAATCGGCTGCAAGTCGACTTTCGTCAAACATTGTCGCTGCAGCCAGCGAGTTTCAACAGGACCTGACGAAAGAACGCATGGCCGAAACGCGAGCCGCGATGAAGGCCAAAGGAATGCGCGTCGCCGGGCGTATACCTTTGGGCTACTCGTACGATAGAGTATTTAGTCGCTTGGTGATCGTGCCGGATGAAGCGGAGCTGATTGAGGACTTTTTCAATCTTGCCGTGAAAGGCAAGACACCAGCCGAGATCGCGGAAGTAGTCAATCGACGCGACGGGGGTCGATGCGATTGGAATGCACGACGCATCCTACAAGTACTATCGAACCCTGTTTACGCTGGCTTTCTGCCAGGCGACTCTGTGGAAGAAGAAAAGCTTCGGAAAGGTAATCACGAAGCGATTGTTACTCCAGAGACGTTCGAGCGAGTCCGGCAACAAGTGGTTGCTCGTAGAAAGCGAGCGCCGACGAAGCGAACGGAGAAGACAGAGGGTTTCCCATTGCGTGGCCTGTTGTTTTGCGCCAAATGTGGTCGCGCCATGACGCCCAACACTAGCGATTATGGCGTCACACGTTATCGATGGTATCAATGTCGTTCACAAGCCGGTGGGCGTCCACCATGCAAAGGTGTATCAGTACGTGCCTACGACATGGAGGAGTTCGTGGCGGCTAAAATCGCGAGCGCATCCATTTGCTCGAACTTAAAGACTCGGTTCAGTGACGACTGGAAAGCAATGACATTGTCGCAGCGTGCTGCGTTGCTCAAAGAGCATATCGTTCGAATCGAATACAACCACGAAATAGCTGAGGTTGGTATTGATCTTCGCGATGTCCCGATCTGAATAATGGGGTCTGATCATGCTGCTCAAACACAGCCCCTGGTTGTGTCTCATCTGACTTTATACTGAGGCTATTAGGAACCTTGGTCCGCAGCAGGATAGGACACGAAGTTTCCTGGCGGAGAATGGGGCACACAAAAACTACCCGGCTTCTGCTGACTTCTATGTTCTGCTCCGTAAAACAGATAAGCTGGCATTAATACGGGCCATGGCGGGTCATCCTCGACGCCATAATGCTTTCGCAATTTAGGTCGGCTCAAGATCTCATCGATCAACGGGTAGGACGGACGGAGTAAATCAACAGAAATCAGAGGCAAACTTTCGGTATCACAGAGATTGATATTCGCAGCTCGAAAAGCTTCAATAGCATAACCTGAACAGCTGAAGCGATGATACTTCACAGCTCCTCGCTCATTCAGCATCAGCTTAACATGAGGACGTACAACATACCTTCGCTCATCAAGCGGTCCCGATTCGTTTGCAATCTTGCTGGCCCAACGAGTAATGAGCGTTTCTTCGGCCTCGTTAAGTCCTAAATCGTATGCAAGGTCTGGACTAAGTTCACGCTCCTCAGTTTCGATACTCAACTCTGCAGATGTCGAAACCAACGGCGGTCCCATATGAAAAACAGCAACTGTTGCGGGTAGGTTGCTGGGTAACGCCAAAAGCGCAGCGTGCCGAACGAATCTTCCCTCTCGATTCTCGTATTGGCCGAGAAGAGTGAACCTCGAAAACGCCTTTGGATTAGGATTCCCGCAAAAGACGCTTGCGGCAGGCTCAGCTTCCTGTTGCAACCACTTGCTCAATCTTTCGAAGAGCCCTGATAATTTCTTGCTTGCCATGAATTGGTAAACTATTTGACGCCATTAACTTTGAAAGGGTATCCGAAAGCTGATTCAGCAAAAATGGACGTTCTAACCTCTTGACGCATGAGAGGACTTCTTCAAACGCGGTCTCTCCAAGAATCGCTAGAGCAACCAAGGCATCAAATAGCATTGAGTCAATTTGTCCAATCGAGTAGACATCTGGATTCGCATATGTGAGTGCGAGTTCGCGAATTCGGCGGATACAGTCTTCATCTTTTTTTGTAGGCGGATCGATCTCAAGCACTGCTCTAATCACCCCGAGAACCTCAGCCTTGACGCCCGCTGTTAGGTGCGTAAAGAGTAATAGCTCTGATAGACGCTCTGCAGGTAAAAGCATGCCTGCACGGCGAATGGCCTTGCGAATCACCAATTCATCTGTCGACTTACGTGATGATGATCGAGACTTTGCTATTTCAAGCAGCTTGTCAATAAGCCTCTCGCGATCTTTCGGATCGTCAAACCAAGTGTCTTCCGAAAGCAATACTAGCCATGATTGCCACGCTTCGTTGCTCGTGCTTTCCAGTTCCGCAAGTAGGTAGCCACTCGCATCTTGCTTCTCGGATTCAAGCCAGTCTAGCAAGGCTGTAGACCTCTTTTCGATTGGCAAACTCTCGTTTACGGCGACCTCTGCTTCGGAACTAAATTGCAAGTCTGCCGAGTCGCAAAAACTGACAACGGATAACTCCAGGCATTTCGACATGTAATTGCGAAAAGCGGAAAATGAAGGAGATTCCAAGTCGGCTTTGGATTGACGAGCCAATTCCGTGATGGCTCGAACCGATTCCACGTCGGGAGTAAGTGATTCAAGAAATATTCGATACGTTGCTTGGTCGGTAAACCTTCGATCGCCTGATCGAATTTGAATTTCCTTTGCAGCCGCCAAGCTGCTCAGGACAGCTTGTGCGCCCCTTCGGCTCAATAGAGTGCCAAGAAGTGAACTCGGTATTCGTTTTCTTTTTGGTTTCCCAGAGCTCCTCTGGTAGACGTTCACATACCCATCAGAGTTTCGTTGATCCACACTTTGTTCTTGATAGACTCCGAAAAGCGAATTGGAGGCGGTAACGGAAGCGTGACGAACTCCATGGCGTCGTACTGCAATTGCATCACTCACAAGTTGCCTCGTTTTTTTCGATTGGGGGACGACGAGTCATCTGCAGTTCCGGAACGGTGACCTTGGCATTCTTTGCAAGTTCAATGAGCTTATCTAGCTTTCCATGGGCGACCTTGGCTTCATCGATCAATAGTTGCAACTCATGATACGACAGCACCACCTCATTTCGATGCTTCTCTCCAGATGCATCAATTGTTTCCATGGTCAAGGTAGTTAAAGGAATTACACCATCGATGTCGCTTCTGTTACCAGGCGTAAAAACTGGTCGAAGATCGCAGACAAACTTGAATTCCGAAAGTTGGTGGCCGGCAGCCTTTACCATCCGAATGGCTTTTGCTTGGCGTCTAATTGCCAAAAAAGGACCAGACAAACGCAGCAATATTTCCCGGCCTAGCTGAGATGGAAAAGTGTCCGTATCTTCTTTCGCGGACTGAACAACGAGTTCGAAAAACTCACTTTTCTGTTCGTTGCTGACGTCGTTTTCGTGAAGTACTTCGTGAAGCCCTAGTACCAATCTCCAGAGTGCAGAGATCGTTTCTTCGCTAGCACCAGTAGGTAAGTTTTTGACTATGAGCTTGCGAAGTGATTCTCCGTCCAAAAAACCTGAAGCCTCCGACAAGTCCTTAAGAAGACTGTCGATTCTCGCCTTGTCCACTTTCGTGGCAACCGTGAGGTCTTCAGTTAAAGCGTCGATGAATTCTGACATTGTTTTGAGTGTGCCTTGGCTCCCCGCCACTTTGATTTCGGGTTTCTGTCTATTTTATACCAACCGGGCTATTTCGTCTCGACCGGAGACCGTTCGTCTGGAAAAGGAATTAGGTACTCCGATCTTGATCGGACGGGAATCCCGCCGACGTGGAGCAACTCGCTCGCCTGTCGGCTCTGATCCCTAGTCCGCGGAAAGTTGAGTCTGAAAGGGAACGAGTCTCGAACTCTCTGGTCTCAGTCGCTGGCAGAACTCTCTACCGACCCTAATTCTGTTAACCAGGATGTCCTTGTTAACTCGGAGAGTCAGAGAGAGATCGTTGTTCTGTGCGGGGTGCCGAGCGGGAAACGAGCGTTTCTGTACGTTATGCCGTACAGGACGGAGACGCAGAGAGCCAACCTCAAACGCGCGAATACCCGCAAAACACGAAGTAAATAGCAAAAAAAGCCGAGACTCTCGTCCCGGCTTCTTGTGTTTACCAGATTGGCGCAGTTTCGCACCAAAACTGAAAGGCTCCCCGTGCGCAACCCT
>DNWZ01000214.1 GCA_003506095.1 Planctomycetaceae bacterium
GCGGTTTGATGCTGCGAACGATGATGGTGTTCGCGCCGAGCGATTCGATTTGCTTTTGCACCACATCACTGGCGCCTTGGCTGATCGCGGTCAGAACAATGACCGCCCAGACACCGATCAGGATGCCCAGCATGGTTAAGCCGCTGCGGAGCGGATGAAGCAAAAGGCTTTTTACGCCGAGTTGCCAAGTGCGAAGCCAAACCATAATACCGCTCAAAGTTTTCGTTGGGCCAATGCCAGGATATTCTCGTGCTGCCGGAGGCGAGCTTCCACGCGGCTTTCTTCACTGTTCATTCGATCGCTGGCCAGCAAACCGTCTCGCAGTCGCACAACCCGTTTGGCCCTTGCTGCGACTTCGTCTTCGTGAGTCACCATGATAATCGTTCGGCCTTCGGAGTTCAGCTTATCAAACAGCGATAAGATTTCTTCTGTGGTGACCGAATCGAGGTTCCCGGTTGCTTCGTCGGCAAGAATGAAATAGGGATCGTTCATCAGACTGCGAGCGATTGCCACGCGTTGCTGCTGTCCGCCGGAAAGCTGCATTGGGCGATGATCGAGCCTTTCTGCCAGTCCGACTGACGTGGCCAAATCGACCGCCCGTTTTCGTTCGGCTGGTCCGAGTCGGCCCTGATAGTAAAGAGGGACTTGTATGTTTTCGACGACGGTGTACTGCTGAATCAGGTTATAAGACTGGAATACGAAACCGATGCGACGACTGCGGATATCGGCAAGATCATCGTCTGACATACGGGCAACATCGTCACTGCCCAGAAAGAAGTTTCCACTCGTCGGTTTGTCCAGGCAACCAAGTAAATTCAATAAGGTGCTTTTGCCGCTGCCCGATGGGCCCATAATCGCGACATAATCGCCTTCGGGAACATCAAACGAAACGCCTCGCAGAGCGTGGACGGTTTCGCTTTTGAGAACATAGGACTTTTTCAAGTCGCGAATCGAAACTGCGGGTGCACCCGCGGCGCGAGAGGTTGGCAGCGCTGAGGCCGGATCAGCCCCAACGTTTGAAGTTCCGATAGTATAAGGGTCGATCACCGGATCACTCTCCCGATTGGCCGTTCTTGCGTTCGGCGGCGATTCGTTCAAGGTACAAATCGCTACGCGATTTGACCTGGGCGGTTGATCCTTCTGGCTTGGGTAGATCAGTCGATGAGTTGTCGCTTTGGCTCTGTGTGCCATTGGCCGGTCGTCCACCGCCGGTCGTCCCGCCGGCACCGGGGCCTCGTGGTCCGGCACCGGGGCCTCGTGGTCTGCCACCGGGTCCCGCTTCACCGCCTGGCCCTCGCGGAGCGATCGCTTCGCGTGGACCGCTGGTTGCAGATTCACCCGCAGCGGCAGCCTCTGCTGCTGACCCGCTGTCCGCTACCAACTTTGCCAGCAAGGTATTTTCGGTTGGTTGTAAATCGGGTAGATCCACTAAGGATAGATTTTGGCGGAGGTTCAAGACGACCTGTTCGTTCTCGTTGACGCCATCGAGAATCGTCGCTTGTTTTTCGTTTGTCGCGCCGATGCGAACTTCGCGAGTCTCAAATGAGTTATCGCCTTTCTTGACGAGCGAAAACGTTTTGCCGCCATGTTCGTAAATCGCTTGAATCGGCACCTGCAACGAGTTGGGAATCTGTTCAACAAAAATCTGCACCTCGGCCGTCATCCCGGTTCGAATCGATGGTGGCGGGTCAATGATTTCGATGATGGTGGCGTATTCTTTGATCGTGGTGCTGAACCAACTGCCTGGCTCGGCATATCGATTTACCTTGATGACTCGGCCGAGCAGTTCCATATTATTGACCGCGTCGACACGAATCTTCGCCGGCATGCCCGATTCGATCAGGGTGATTCGTGACTCGTTGACCTTTGCACGAACCTGCATTCGTTTGGGGTCTGGAAGTCGAATGATCGTTTGTCGTTCGCGCACGATCGTTCCTGGCGCGATCACGACTTCGGCATTTCCGCCACGGCTGCTGTATTCGTTTGCGTGGATCACGATGCCAGCGGTGGGAGCGTAGATCGTGCAGAGCTCAATCTGCTTTTGAATGTCTTTCAGGTCGGTTTGTTCTTCCTCCAGCGATCCCAGTGCGGCCGCTAAAGAGGCCTCTGCCGAATCGATCGCACTGTCGAATTGCACCAACATTTTCTGACGAGTCAGATTTTGCAGGACTCGCAAACGGTTTGATGCGGCTTCCAGTTGGTTGCGACTGTTGGCCACCGCGAACTGGTCTGCTTCCAGTTGCAGCGACTTCACTAAGCCGCGAGCCACCAGACGTTCGGAACTCTGCAGAGCCAGTTGAGCCTTTCGAAGTTCCTGTTCGGCGATAGCCATTTCGCTTTGGATCGCCCGTTCCTCGGTTTCGAACAAGCCTTCCAAATATTCCTGACGGGCGATTTTGGCCTGTTCGACAGCCGCCTCGGCAGCCGCCACTTGAGCCTCGGCCCCGATGACAACAATTCGTTTGTCGCGCAATGCGGTTTTTAAAGCCGAGTCATCGAGTTCAACCAGCTTGTCGCCTTCCTTGACGCTGGTGCCTTCATCAACAACCCACAAAATGGGAGTTCCTTGGCCGCCGCTGCGGGCTCGAACTTGGCAAGTGATATCGACGTTGCTGCTGCTTTCCAGTTCGCCCTGTTCCAGAACGATGTGGTCAAAGGCACCACGGCTGACCATATCAACGATTAAGTCTGTCCGAACACCGCTTTCCTGAGATCGTTGCCAAGCCCAATATCCGCCACCGCCAATACTGGCCAACACCACCAGCGTAACCAGAAGGCTCGTAATCACGCCTGCCTTGCGACTGGCCATACGACCAGGACAGACGAATACATTGTGTCGCATGAGGTTCAGTTGATAGGGGTGTGTAAGGAGGGTTCAGGCGAGCGATTCTGCGGCGGTTTGATCAGGATTGCTCCTGGTGGGTGTTGTCCTTTGTGTTGCAAAACAAACAAAAAACAAACAGCCGCAGTCGGCACCGTTGCGATCGGACCTGCAATGGCACAACCGCATCTTAGTTGATCGCCGCACAAATCTGAAGCGATGAAATATTTGCGGTGAATCGGTACGAACCCGCAAACAGTTTTAACCCGTGACAAGCGGCTAAGTTTCGGGCCTATTTGTCACGCAAGGCTGTCCCGAGGGGGGGCTGGTGGCCGGCGATTGATGTCTGGGCGGCCTGCTGATTAACTTTACGCGGGCAAGATGATAAGGTTTGCGTCGGCAATCTCGATCTATGCCGCAAGATTCATAAACTGGCAATCGCAAACGTGACCCAAATGGACGACCCAACACTCAAGGCCGCTACCGTCGAAGACTTGGAGGTCAAAGACGCCCAGGTGATTTTCGCAAACATCTGGAGCGAGCTGGAGGCGGAATATAGTCGCGAAAACCTTCGTTTTTCAAAGGAACTGATACTCCTGGGCGGAGCTCCCGGTGCTGGTAAAGGGACCAATACCGACTTCATCGCCAAGGCGCGCGGGCTGACCTGCCCGCCGATCGTGGTCAGTTCTTTGCTGACCACCCCAGCGGCCGAACGGATCAAGGCTGCGGGGGGAATGGTGGGCGACCGCGAAGTCATTGGTATTTTATTTCGAAAATTATTGGAACCCGAATACCGCGACGGATGCATTTTGGACGGATTCCCACGCACGCGGGTTCAAGTCGAATGCTTGAAATTGATCGTCGAAAAGATGAATCAGCTTTATAGGGAATACCACAAGACCCCGCTGGCGATCAATTTTCGCAAGCCGACGGTGCACGCAATGGTGCTGTTCATTGATGAGCGGACCAGCATTGAACGGCAACTGCTGCGAGGGAAATTAATCGCCGAACACAATGCGAAAGTTCGCTCCGAAGGCGGCGATGATTTGCTGGAGCAACGAGACACGGACATGGACCCCGAAGCGGCTCGCCAACGCTATCGCGTTTTTAAAGAACGCACCTGGGACGCCCTTCAATCGCTTCGGGAACTCTATCACTACCACTTCGTCAACGCCCAAGGCGATATCCGCGACGTCGAAAACAATATCCTGAAGGAGCTGGCATACCAATCATCTCTGGAACTTGACCCCGAGACCTATGATGCTGTGCGGCACATTCCGCTAGCGTCTGAGATCGTTGTTCATGCGCGCCAAGAGTTGGTTCGTCGGTTGGACAGCTATCAAATCGAGCATACCGAGCTGTTCCACAAGGTTGTTCGGATCATTGAAGAACGCTTCCTGCCGATCGTGCGCCGTCACGCGATCGCCGGATTGGCAGTTGTCAATTCCGAGGACGCTGTCTTTGAGCACTCACTTGCCCTCGCGATGGTGATCGACATCTTTGCAGAACGGGGCTTTCGCGCCGTAGCAAATGTCAATCGCGCCGAAGTCCCTCACCGAATCGATCTAACCACGGGTGAGATTATCTGTGCGATGAAAAAGATTTATCGATTCCAGGTACGGTTCAGCGGATCAGCGATTCGCCGCGGGGAAAATTAAAATATCGCCCATTAACCGCTGCCGCTGATTGCCCGGCTAGCGGACCGATTCTTCGATCGCACTGTGGAACTCACCAAGCTCGTTCCGCAGTCGTACGTTGTCCTGATACAACCCGGACAATCGCTGACGCGTGGTAGTTAGCGTTTCCTTGACCGTTGAATTGTATTGCGAAATTGCCGCCTGTTCGACTTTCAATTGAGCCAAGTCTTTTTCCAAGTTCAGCTTCGATTCTTGGTTGGTGGCAAGCATTGAGACTGTCGCAGCAATCGCATCTTCTAGAACTTTCTGTTCAAACTCCAATTCGGTTTTACGAATTTCTAGTTCGTTCAAACGAAGTCGAATCCTTCTCAGTACAAACAAATAATCGTTCAAAGGCCGAACATAATAGGTGTTGAGCAATTTCGCGACATTTTGCTCAATCAGGTCATTCGCCGCTTCTTCCAGCACGACAATCTGAGCGCCGACTTCAAATCGAACAGCACCTCCGGAGGGGCCTTCACCACGGCGTTGCACGCGACTATCAACCGCTTGGCCACTGGCATCAAAAAATCCGCCGTCCAAAGCGCCGCGTTGTTCCGGGCTATCCACAACGATCGAATGCGGTTTGGTGAACTCAATCTTTACCCAACGCGTGCTCGGCGGATCATCCGGCGAAGACGGAGTGCCATCTCGCAAATATTTTTCAATCGTGGCCTCAGTCACACCACGGCTGAGTGAGCCGCGAACGAGGTCGTTATCAACATCGCCAAAAATAGCGTTGTCCGAAACAGCAGTTTGGGGACGTAAAAAAATTTCGTGACTATCCAATGGGAGCAATTCATACAACGACCAGGAGGATGCCTGGCCACTGGTGATCGCCTGAATCTGTGGCGTTTCGAGAACCGCCGTCGCTTCGACCGTCACTTGGGTGGGCGTGCTTGCGGTGACCCGAAACTCGCCCAAATAGAATGTCGGCACAGGGACCGAAATTCCCTCCACCGGTGTTTCTGCAAACCCATAGACGACGAGACCCTGTGGGATCAGAGGCAAATTGCCCGCTGCACCTGCAGCGACAGGTGCGGCGGCGGGATCCGCTGGCGGTTCAGCCGCTTCCATACCGGGTGGTAAATCGGCTGGCGGCGCCGATCGTACGAGCGTAACCGATGTCGGACTAGCACCCGCCTGAGCCCGCAGGTTTTGCCATCGTCGTCCAGCTTCGAGTGAAAAACGGTTTAATCGTTCCTTAAGAACCAGCGCACCGTTTCCTTCGGGCGAATCGGGTGGTTCACCGTGTTTGAGCGTGAATTGTTCCGATTCGAGCCGCGCTAACTGCGTTTCCAGGTCTTCTTTGACCTTATGCCAGGCCGACCGACTTTTCAGCGTGCCGGCCGTTGGGAACAGCAACACGATCCCCAAAAGCAGTGCAAATGAAGCCGTCGTGATGTGAAACCATCGCCAGGTATCACGGCTTTTCCACATAAAAAAGCCGAATGCCAGCACTAGGATGACCAGAAAAGCTAGCAGGGCGTTAGACATGTACTTGCCGGGAAAGGTTCTAAAGCGCCGACGATGTTGATTCGCCGAAACCCTGGAAAAGAAAAGCGAGCTACGTCTGATCGTATTTTGAACTTAGCCAAACGTCAAGTTTTTGTTTCGGACTGAACCCACGGTTCCTGGGATCCGCGGTCGCGGCCGTCTCAGTCGCTTTATCCGTCAAAGCTTCACCAGGTCGCACGACAGGCGCGTCGTGTTGCTGAAACCCACTTGCGGCGTGCGGGTCGCATCAAGGGAACGGATTACGCAGGCCGATCGCAATGTTTGTGCAGCGCCGGCGCGGACTGTTGTCGTTTTTGCGACGATTTTTCCGCAAAGGGGGGTTCTAGCGGGGTCGACCAATGGGGTTGGTGGTAATGCGATTAAGGCGACAGGTTATGAGCAGCGACGTGGGAATGCGCGTAGGCCTTGGTGAGGCGGCGCTGCGATCGCGATTGCGTGGCCAGCCCGTTTCCCACCCAACGGCATCGCGTTGGGCAACGGTCTGGGTATTGCTGGCCGCCTGTGTCGTTCCGCTTGCCGGTTGTCATCGCCAGTACTATCGTCGCCAAGCGGATTTGGAAGCCCACGAACTGATTGATGAAAAGTTCGCGCATGCTTGTCAGGACCCCGGCAAACCGCTTCGCGTGACGGCTGATCCGCAAAGCCGAATGTTCAATCCGTTCGATCTCGATTTCCAGCCGATGCCGATCGATGATCCCGCGTCACACCGTTACATGAAAATTGTCGACGGGCGTCGGGCCTATCCGATGTGGGACGCTGCGGGCAAAACCAATGCAATGGAAAACCCTCAGTGGTGGCAGTCTTTGCCGTTAGATGAAGACGGCGTGCTGCGGTTGGACGCTCATACGGCCGTTCAATTGGCATTGCTTCATTCGCCCGAATATCAACGCCAGGTCGAACAACTTTATTTATCCGCGTTGGACGTCAGCAGCGAGCGTTTCCGATTTGATACGCAATTCTTTGGAGGCGCTTCGACGTTTTTCACCGCCGACGGGCCCGATCGTCGAGGGGCTGGAGGGCAAAGCCGTTCGCAATTAGAGTTGGCACCCTACAGCTTGGGTCGTCGACCGTTGGCGCTGCAGCGTTCTTTCGCGACCGGCGCGGACTTATTGGTCGGATTTGCCAATAGCATTGTTTGGGACTTCAGTGGCCCAGACACCCAAAGCGCGAACACTGTTTTTGACTTTGTCTTATTGCAACCGTTGCTGCGCGGTGCCGGTCGCGACCGCGTGTTAGAACGGCTGACCCTTTCCGAACGTCGCTTATTGGCAAACGTTCGCGCCTTTGAGCGATATCGCCGCAGTTTCTACCTTTTCATCACGATCGGCCGCAGCACCGAAAGCCAAGTCCAGCGAAGCGGTGGTGTGTTTGGCGTGGGTTTAGGCGGCTTCACAGGTTTGGGTGGCGGTTTCGCCGGCTTGGGCGGTGGTGGTGGCGGTGGCGGCAATTTCGGAGTAACTGGTGGTGGCGGTGTTCCGCAGGCTGGCGGTTTTGTCGGATTGTTGCAGGACCAACTGCAGATTCGCAACCTGGAAGAAAATACGGCGCGTCTGAAAGAAAACTTGTTGATTCTCGACGACACCTTGATCGAACTTCTGACCACAATTCCGGCCGACGCCGAAGCGATTCCACGTCAGCGGTTGCAGATCGCTCAAGCTCAATCAGCACTTTTAAACTCTCAAACTCAATTGGTGTCCCGTAAGGCGGATTATCAAAATACACTCGATCGGTTCCTGCGCGACCTCGGCCTGCCGCCTTACTTGTGTGTTTCGATTGAGGATCCGCTATTGGACCGATTCGAATTGATCGACCAACAACTGCGCAATCGACGAGAACAGTTGATCGAACTGCGCCGTGCCGCAGGCCAGATTAATCTCACTTTGTTAGAGGTTGCTAAACGGACAGTCGATCCCGTGACCGGACTGCCCCGCATGACGCTCGCATGGACGCCTGAAGTCGCGACACGCGTGGGCGAACTCGAATTGGTGTTGAGGCCGCTGCTTGAGTTTCGAGAGCAATTGATCGAGTCTGATTTGCCGCGAGTCGCCAAAGATCTTTCTGTATTAGAAAAAGCTCAAGTGACGCGTCGCATGCAAGCCGGTTCGTTGCGCAAGGCCTATGAAGAAAACAAAGGCAAAATTTGCACCTTGTTGGATTTTGGTGATGTTAGCGAAGAAATCTTTTCGGGCGCGACGGTCGAGAGCACGGTTGTCGATCTCGATAACGATTACGAAAAATTGGCTAAGCGATTTGATAAGTACACCGACTCGATTAACAAATTGGTTGATCAACTGCAGCGTTATTCGGCACCGCAACCGCCCGCTGGAATGGATGAACAGCAGTTTGCCGACGCGATTCGCAATGACGTGATTCTGGCCAGCCAAGATCTTCTAACCGATCTGGCCGATGACGTCCTGTCCTTGCAACTGATCCAAGCGCGCAGCAGGACCGAAAGCGTAGTTCTGCCCGAAGTCCGTTTGACGCCAGGTGAAGCGTTTCAGATTGCTCAAGCAAATCGTCGCGACTGGGCAAACGCACGGGCGGCGCTGGTCGATAGCTGGCGATTGATTGAGTTCAACGCTGACGATCTGGAAAGCTCACTCGATGTGGTCTTCTCGGGTGATGTCCAAAATGTTGGCAACAATCCGTTTGACCTTCGCACCAGCACGGGACGATTGCGAGTAGGCCTTCGCTGGGACGCGCCGATCACTCGCTTGCAGGAACGAAACACCTATCGCCAATCATTGATTGAGTTTGAACAGGCCCGTCGTAGTTACTATCAGTTCGAAGATGGCGTTTGGCAACTCGTCCGTGGTCAACTTCGTCAAGTGTTGACGAATCAAATCAACTTTGAACTCGGTCGACAATCGGTTCGCATCGCGGCACAACAACTCGAACTGAACGAGGACATCCGCGCTCTAAGGGATTCTCGCGGTCTTAGCAGTGGCCCAACAGCCGCACGTGATACGATCAGCGCCCTGAGCGATTTGCTGAACTCGCAAAACACGCTGCTGAACATCTTTGTCAACTATGAAGTGATTCGCCGAAGCCTTGACTTTGACCTAGAAACGATGCAACTGACCGCCGACGGTATGTGGATCGATCCAGGGGCGATTACACCAGAAACCCTTGGTGGTGGCGACTGGATGCATGCAAGCGGGGTGCAAGGTTGCGGTCCCGGTTGCGAACTTTCACCTCATGCGGGACAAATGGGAATGATTGAGTAATCGTGTATCCGAGAACACCGTTGCCAAGTTAGACGATCGGTGGCAGTCGCAGTGTTTGCAAAGACCGAACGTGATGAATGCGTTGGGTTAATGCGTTGGGTTAATCGGTCCTGTTTGAAAATCGGTTTGACCCTTTGCACGGTCGGAAATCACTTCGCCGGTCAACAGTACTGGCATGCCCCAGTCTGCGATGAATGACGTGTCACAATGTTCCGATTTGACTTCGGTTCCCATGAAGGCATCGTCGATCACCATCGGCTTGTGAGTGACGGGACAAGTGACGCGGATATGTCCTGGTTCCTTGGCAAGTTCTTCCAAATACGCAGGTGTTACGCCGTCGATTTCGATGTCTTCGGGTTGCAAAGTGGTCAAGAGTTCTCGCGAAACTTCCGTCATCATTGATAAACGATTGGCCAATCGTTTTACGCTTCGTTCAAAGCTGTTTCGTGCCGTCCGGCCATTGCCAAAGTGCCGATCACGTGTCGCATAAAGATAGGTGAATCCTCGCAGCAGTCGCCTTCGCGATTGCGTCGGCAGTTCATATTTCGCTTTAGCCGAGATCAGGCCAAAGATACGACACAATTCTTCGGGTGAGTAATCGACAAACTCCAGAGTCGTGCCGACTCGTGAACTTAGGCCGGGATTACTGCGAATCATCTTATGCATTTCATCAGTATAACCAGCCAGGATGACGACCAACCGGTCACGTTGGTCTTCCATTCGTTTGAGCAGCGTTTGGATTGCCTCGCGTCCGTACTGGTCTTGGCCGCTTTCGTCGATCAGCGAGTAAGCTTCATCGATGAATAGCACACCATCTAAAGCTTCGTCGACCTTTGCATTGGTTTTGGGTCCTGTTTGACCGGCATATTCGGCGACCAACCCACTGCGATCGGTTTCGACTAAATGCCCTTTTTCTAAAACTCCTAGGGCTCCGTAGATCTCCGCGACAATTCTCGCCACGCTCGTCTTGCCCGTACCCGGATTTCCGACAAACGACATATGCAAACTTGGCCGAGTCGTCGGCAATTCTTCGGCCGCGCGAAGCCGTTCGAGTTTAAGAAAATTGGTCAGCGTCTGAATCGATTCTTTAATCGTCGTCAAGCCAATCAATTCGTCCAGCTTCTTTTTCGCATCGGCCAATCGTTCTTCGGGTGTGCGGTTATCCGCGGGTGGCTGTTGTTGTTTAGCTGGTGATGGTGATTCGGCTGTTGCGGAGCTTTGCATGCGTGGAAGATTGTGCTCGCTTTGGCGATTTTGGGGTTCGCCCTGAGGAGTCTTTCGTTTTTCTTGGGATGTCGCCGCTGCAGTTCCCTTTCGCAATCGTTCGGCTTCCTCGCGCAACCATACGATCGCATCACGCGACGGCTTGGCATCGGCAACAAACTTTTCTGGGGCTCGGCCTGCAAGCCGTTCGAGTTGTTGACGCATTTCGGACAACAATTGGTTGTCGCTTGTGCTTTGATCACCATCGGCAGTCGCGATCAACGTCGCGGCGCGAACCACCAACGCTTCGAGTTCGCCCCAACGATCTCGCAGGGGTGGGATTTCAGCAAATGGTCGAACAAGATCTTGCCAACGAAAGTTTTCACTTTCTTGAATCAGCCAATCGACCGCTTGGCGAAGCTGGGTGCCCATGACGGTCGTTCCCCAGATATGCTCCAGCGTCGCGCGGCCGAGCTGCCGCTGGTGCATCGTATCAGCGCGAAGGCTGGGGATCGCTGTCGCATAGATTTTCATCACCAGTCCTTGGTGAAGATCGTCCATTTGATCCGCTAACGACGCGGCGTTTCCGGCCTTCTCGTCCGCTAACCAGCCATAGGAGTCGCGGATCAAGCTGCCGCTGGTGATATAAAGCTGCCGGATCGCGATCAGCGTTTCGCGGTAGAGTCGAATCGTTTCGACGAGAGAATCATCTGACAAATTGGGCATCGTCGGGCTCCGCGGCAACGGCATTCAGAACAGTTGCCACGAAGATAACCGAAACGATCAGATCTGGAAATTGAGCTCACCATCAAGGACTTCGGCATCGCTGGCAGCACTTCGCACCTTCAGTTGCGGTTTTTCCAGCGTGACGGTCGTCAACGGCGAAACCGATCGTGTGACCCAAACGCTCGAACCGATCACGCTGTCGTGGCCGATCACGGTGCGTCCGCCCAAGACCGTCGCGTTGGCGTAAATCACAACACGGTCTTCGATCGTCGGGTGCCGCTTGTGCCCCCGAACCAATTGGCCATCGGCATCAGTCGGGAAAGACAACGCGCCCAGCGTCACACCTTGGTACACCTTGACGTGACGCCCGATCTCGCAGGTTTCGCCAATCACAACACCAGTGCCGTGATCAATAAAAAAGTAATCGCCGATCGTTGCCCCGGGGTGAATGTCAATCCCGGTTTGTTTATGAGCCCATTCAGTCATCATTCTGGGAATGAATGGCACACCAAGCTTGAGCATGCTATGAGCGATCCGGTAGACCGTCGTTGCGGCGAACCCCGGGTAACAAAACACAATCTCATCGGTTGTTCGACATGCCGGGTCGCCATCGAATGCGGCTCGAACATCCGTTGAAAGGGTTCTCCGCAATTCCGGAATCCGCTTCAAAAACTCAATGGCCATCGCTTGGCCCTTGGCATCAAAGTCGATATCCGACTCGCAATCGCTGTGCTTTTTCGTCACACGATGTTCGTGTCGCAATGCTCGACCAATCTGCGTCGTCAAGCGATCGTGCAAAGAATCGATCAGCCCGCCAACATGGTAAATGATGTTCCCGCTGTGCAATCCGACCTTACGCCGATAACCCGGGTAAAGGACGTCTTTCAGGTCCAACAAAGCCTCGATGATTTCTTCATAACTCGGCAGTGGGCAATGCCCCAAATGGTTCATGCCGTCATCGGGTGTGTAAGACGCGACGATCTGAGCTGCAAGATCGGGCAACTGCTCTTTAAGACGGAAATCGGATGCCACAGTAAATGCTCACACCATTTCGTTTGAATAGACGTCGACGATTTCGAAGAAAACTCGATCCTCAGCTTTTTTTGACTGGCATGGCCTCAAGGCATTGGCCGCCGTCCACGATCGCCATGGTACTGGATGTTCAAGTTTCAAGGGAAACAGGAACAGTATCCGACACCACAGCGAGTCGAACTGGTTCGCTCGGATCACGAGCAAAGGCGATGTCGATCGTCGCTTAGCGACCGATCGATGGCGGGTTGTCCAACAGGAAGTCGCGAGGTCCGCGGTGCGTATAATAGGGATAAGCAACGGCGCCAGTTGGTGGGCCTGGGTTAATCGGCTGTTGGGCTCCATTGTGAATCCCCTGCATTCCGGAATAGCTGCCGTTTGCCAATCCGTGCATCACTTGGCCGCCGCCAATTCCGCCTGGGCCGCAAGTGGAGCAGTGTCCCGCAGTTCCGCCGTGTGGGCACATATGCCCGCTGTAGTTCAGCCCGCCTTGCTGCCAACCGATCGGACCGGGTGTACATCCGGTGCGACAGCCACCATTGCAACCACCATTGCAGCCGCCGCCGAGTTTGCCCAGTAAGCCGCCCCCGCCGGTGTTGCACTGCTGGCAGCCGTTGTTACAGCGTGTGTTGTGGCGCAAGCACCCGGTAGTGCTGGAGAACGCCACCGCGATTGATGCTATCCAAAGCCAACGGTTCATCGTCGATTCCTTCCGAACGAGCCCGGCAGCGAAACCCATTTCCGCTGCCCAGTCATTTCTGTGTATTGGTGATCAGTTGTCAAAGTCGATGCGGACGCACCACCGGACACCGATGGTTTCGGTCGGAGCAATCGTCTGTATGCAACGAATCGTTACAACCGGGCCCAGGATTCCGGAATGCTGTCGTCACAAACTGCCTAGTTTCGCTGTTTCTCCGTTGTGAACGACTTGGCAGCCGCGTTAAGACGATCGATCACCAAGCCGCTGTGGAACGTTACGGCGCATCGGCTAGTTTGCCGCCGTCGACGAGCGTCTTTAACTGATCAGTCAACTGTTGCCGAAACTTGTCGAGCCCATCGAAGCCGATGTGGACGACTTCGATTCGTCCGTCCTTGCCGATCAGGATGGTTTGGGGGATTGCTTCGGTCTGGTAGGCACCGGCGATTTTGTTTTCGGGATCCAGTACGATCGGAACGGTGATTTTCACCTTCTTTAAAAAGTCGTTAATTTCGTCCGCTTGTTCACCGACATTGACGGCGTAAACCACGACCCCTGAGTCGGCCATCGACTGTGCGACTTCGTTGACCACGGGCATCGCTTGGACGCAAGGGCCGCACCAGGTCGCCCAGAAGTCGAGCACGACGACTTTGCCTCGCAACTTGCTCAATTGAAATGCGTTTCCATCCAACAAGCTGGTTTTAAAATCGGGTGCTTCTAAGCCGGTAAGCGGGTGGCGACTCTCTTTGGCTTCCATCGAAGCGATTAAATCCTCCAGCGTGTCAAACTTTTTCACATCGGGTGAGGGTTTGAAGACGAAAATGCTCGGATCGAGTTCGCCGTCGGCACGCCACTGCGTGAACCTCATATCAAGTTCGTACGCAAACCCATCGGGCAACCCGTCTTCGTTGTCGCCAACGACGACTTTGGTCAAATCGATTTTTAAACGCAGCGGCTTTACCTTGCCGGGTTGGGTGCCAGCCCAAAGAGACCAGGACACGCCGTCGGCTTGGACGCCACGCACGTGAACGCTGGGCACATCTTCAACCGCCTCGGCTTTGACCAATTCGAGCGATTGCATTTCGGTCAAAAAGGTGCGTGCGACGTCTGCGCCGGCCAGTGTGAGTGCCATCACGGGCTCAGGGTAAGGGCCCATCGGTATCGGCGATTCGGTTACCAAAGGTTGTAGCGATGTTTGCGCAGGAATCTGATAGTAAGCGGTACCGCCAAGAATCACATTCGCGATTTTTCCATCCGATACAACTTGCATAAGTTGGTCGCCGCCTTTGAGTTGAATGCTATAAAGATTCGGTTTCTTGGACGCGATTTGATAGACCGCCACATCACTGGCGACGACTTGGCCATTGATCATGCTGCGGCTGGTCAACTCAACCGTGGCGAGTATTTGGGCTGCGTCGTTGATCGCTTGAACCAAAGGCTGCAGGGCTGCGGCAGCCTCGGACTGATCGTTCGCCGGAGCGGTTTTCTCCTGAGGCGTGTCGGCCAGTGCGGTGGTCGGTGCGACTGCAGTTATCCATCCGATCGCGAGATAAATCGCAAAAGAAGATAAACGATGGTAGGGGCGTGCGAAATAAAGGGCTGCGTCGTTTGATTGCATGCTTAAACTCAGAAGTAGGGCGAAATTTTTGGGTTGCTTGGTAACGTTTCGAATATCGAATCAGCGATCGGGTTTTAAGTTCCAGTCACCACTGGGTGAGAAACTGGTCACATCAAAGTAACGGTATTTTCCACCACAGTTGGACGCGAGCACGGCGATAAAGCTGCTCGGATCTGTCGCCGGTGCATTTCCGAACTCGATGCCATGGATCGTGGTGCCATAAGAATCGGCGATTCGTCGGATGTCGGCTAATTCACGATCGGTCAGGCTGGGCACGCGACCGTCGGTTAGAAAAAAAATGACATCGGGACGCATTCGCAATGCGAGACGCAGTGCGTCCATATGATTGGTGCCGCCAAAAGCGTTGACGGATTCGATATAAGATTGCGCGCGTTTGATCGCTGCAGGTTCCGCTTGAATCATTTGCGTTGCAGAACTCATCATTTGAGCGCTCCGGTAGGGGCTCGGTTGATCGTTGTACAAAACCAGTTGAAAGAACTGCGACTCTTTCAGTGCGGCGATGCTTTGAATCAATTCCGTTTTTGCGGCCAACAAGGGGCTGCCGCGATTTTCATTCATACTGTCCGAACGGTCGATGACATAAACGATTCGGCTGCCACTGCCGGTGATTCCGAACAGAGATGCGGCGCTGCCTGCGCTACCACCGGCAGCTTTCAAACCACGATCGCCCGGCTTGGCATTTTTCGAGTCGCCCGAGTCGATGCCCAATTCGCCCAATCCGCCGCGGCCGATACCGCCGCCGGTTGTCATTTCGCCGCTGGCCCCAGGTTCCGGCGCGGTCATCATTTCGGCAAGCACTCCGTCCAGATCAATCGGCGGGGCGAACCCTGGCGGCATGGATCGCGTGGCGTTGGCGGCCGCCGTGGCGTCGTCGGCAGTGCCGCGACCGCTGGGTGATTGATCGGTTTGGGTCGCTGATGCCTCGCCCGGATGTGAGGTGTTCGTCGTGTCCGCTGCGACATTTTCGGCGGCTGGTTCGGGACTTGTGATCTGGTGAACCAGAGCCACGCTGATCTCGCGATCTGCATCGGTTCCGGTTTCGTCGACACTCGCATCACGCAGGCCGGCCTGGGGATTTCCCAGCCCACGGAGCGTCTGATCGGTGGCAAGTGCAACCAGGATTAAAAGCACTGTGTGCAAGGCGATCGACGCCAACCAGGCAAAAAAAGGACGTTTAGCCTGGTCGGGCCAGTCCGATGAAGGCCATTGCGATGATGAAGGCCAATTCGAGGTGGCAGAGTTGTTTATTGGGCTAGGCACTGGTGATTCGGGACGAAACATAGAAATGGCCAGTGGCAAAAAAACGTCGCTCTAATTACCCTCTGGTGCTCAATCGTATTGTAACCACAGAGCCAGCGATCCCCGGTCGGAGAAACGAAAGCGTGAAAGGCACCAATCAATCTTATCTATTCACCAGCGAGTCGGTCAGCATGGGCCATCCCGACAAACTGGCCGACCGCATCTCCGATGGTGTTCTTGATGCCCTTTTGGCCCAGGATCCAGAAAGTCGGGTCGCTTGTGAGACGATGGTAACCACGGGCATGGCGATCATTGCTGGTGAAATCACGACCAAGGCGATTGTGAATTACCAGCAAATCGTTCGCGATGTAATCAATGAAGTCGGTTACACCGACGATGAAATGGGCATTTGCGGCAGCACCTGTGCCGTTTTGGTGTCGCTCGATTCCCAAAGCCCCGATATCGCTCAGGGCGTGAACAGCGATTCGAGCAATAACAAGGAAATTGGCGCTGGCGACCAAGGATTAATGTTCGGATTCGCTTGTCGCGATACCGAAGAATTGATGCCGTTGCCGATCGCACTGTCACACCGCATCATCACACGATTGACAGAAGCTCGTCAAAATGGCGAAGTCTCGTGGCTGCGGCCCGACAGCAAGAGCCAAGTCACCGTTGAATATGACGGCTTCAAGCCAGTTCGCATCCATACCGTTGTCGTCAGCACCCAACATGCTCCGTCGGTTGATCAGCAAACGATTCAAGATTTCGTGATCAACAAGGTGATCAAGCCCTGTCTGCCACCCGAACTGGTCAAAGGCGAGCCGATTTATCATATCAATCCGACTGGAAAGTTCGTCGTCGGGGGACCTCACGGCGACTGTGGATTGACCGGGCGAAAAATCATTGTCGACACTTACGGCGGCTGGGGCCGTCACGGCGGCGGGGCGTTCAGCGGCAAGGATCCAACCAAGGTCGACCGCTCGGCAGCCTACATGGCTCGGTATATCGCCAAAAACATCGTCGCAGCCGGCTTGGCCGACCGCTGCGAAGTCCAGCTCGCCTATGCGATTGGCGTTTCGGAGCCTGTCAGCGTCTATGTCGACACGCAAGGCAGCGGCAAGATTGACGATTCCAAGCTCTGCGACCTGGTTCGCGAGCATTTTCCGCTAGCCCCCGCAGGAATCATTTCTCACTTGAAACTGCGTCGGCCCGTCTTCAAAGTGACCACATCTGGCGGACACTTTGGCCGCGACGGCGACACATTTACCTGGGAAAAGACCGATAAGGCCGCTGCGTTGGCAAAAGCCGCTGGCGTTTGACGCCGACGTTGATGCTTGCGTTGACGGTGGACTGACGTTCAAAAGCTGGGCAAGTTCCAGCTTTCTAGCCTGAGTAATCTCGCGAAAAACTTTGCGAACCTAACCTTGACGACGGCTCCCCGATCGCAGTATCCTCTTGCACCCTGCGGTCTCCTCGCCGCAGGTTTTTTTATCTCAATGTCCTTTCTGGTCGTTCCCCACGGACGAAGGGTATGTTGGCTGGCTTGTTGCCGGTTCGACGCCACCCTGAATCGAGGCCTCCTGACACTCTTGATTGGTCAGCGAAGCTCGATTTTGTGCCTGAATGACCGCCGCATCAGGAGTATTTGATGGCCGGTACGATTATCCAAGAAATGATTGAAGCGGGTGTGCACTTTGGTCACCGCACCAGTCTTTGGAACCCGAAAATGGCTCCGTACATTTTCGGCCGCAAGAACCAGATTCACATTCTCGACATTCGCGAAACGCTCCGCGGTTTGCTGCGAACCAAGAAGTATCTCGGACAAGTTGCCGCTGGCGGCAGTTTGATTCTGTTCGTCGGTACGAAACGACAAGCGGGTGAAGCGCTCGAAGAGCAAGCGTTGCGATGCGGGATGCCATTTGTGGCTGAACGTTGGCTTGGTGGCACACTGACCAACTTCCGCACGATCCGCAACCGTTTGAGCCGTCTGGAAGAACTCGAAGCGCTTCGCAGCAACGACGGTATGAACAACTATAGCAAGAAGATGCAGTCTTCGCTGAACCGCGAATATCGCAAGATGTATCGAAACCTGAACGGTTTGCGAACGATGAACCGTTTGCCGGAAGTGTTGTTCATGGTCGACCCAGGCAAGGAGCGAAACGCTGTTCGCGAAGCAAAGCGACTGGGTATCGCAACGGCCGCTTTGATCGATACCGACAGCGACCCCAGCGACATCGATTTGCCGATTCCCGGCAATGACGACGGCATTCGCAGCATCGAATTGATTCTCAAGCATTTGGCTGATGCGATCATCGAAGGCAAAGGGATGTCGAATCAAGTTGCTGCGAAATCTGCTGAAGCACCTGTCGCTGCCCCGGCCGACGAACAGCCCGCCTCAGTTCCGGATGCTTCGACGGCAGGCTAAACCGCTCGTTTTGTTTGTAGCCTTCAAAAGATCCGATTGACGGTCGATTTCGGTCGATCGTTTCGGCATAACGCGATTCTCATCAATCGCGTCTTTGTGAACATACAGTGTGCGGAACGTGTCAATGAACCGCTCGCTGGCCACGGCGAACCGATCCATGGGATAATTTCCTGATCGGCCCGCCGCAATTCCCCTCGATCCATGATTCGGAGAAAATCCCCATGACAACTATTTCGGCCTCGGCCGTTAAGGCCTTCCGCGAGCGTACCGGCCTGCCGCTAATGGACTGCAAGCAAGCGCTGCAGGAAGCCGGCGGAAACGAAGAACTCGCTTTCGAAGTGCTCCGCAAGAAAGGCAAGCAATTGTCTGACAAGCGATCCGATCGCGAAACCGCGTTTGGCCGCTTCGGAATGTACATCGGCACCGATAAGAAAGTCGGCGCGATGGTCGAACTGCTCTGCGAAAGTGCGCCGGTTACGGCCAACGATTCGTTCATTCAGCTCGCCCAAGACTTGGCGAAGCAATTGGCGACCGGTCCCGGTGCAGCGACAGCCGAAGAATTACTGGCACAAGACTCACCCAGTATCCCAGGCACATCGCTTGGCCAGCAGAAAGAAGACTTGTTCAATCGCATCCGCGAAGTCTTCAACGTCGGTCGTCTCGTTCGCGTCGAAGGCGTTTGCGGTGGTTACCAGCACAACGCGGGAACAACTGCTGGCGTGTTGTTGCAGATCGAAGGTGGCACAGATGAAGCGGCCAAAGACGTTTCGATGCACGTCGCTGCGATGAAGCCAGAAGTGCTGAACGTCGAAGATTTGGACCAAACCCAAGTCAACAAAGAGCGAGAGATCTTGTCGGCCGCTGCTAAGGCCGAAGGTAAGCCCGACAATATCGTCGAGAAGATGGTCGAAGGCCGAATTCGCCAGTATTGTGCTGAACGCGCCTTGGTCGAGCAACCGTTCGTTAAGGACGATAAGATTTCGGTCGGCCAGTACGCTCAAAACAATGGCATGAAGCTGAAAGCCTTCTGGCACTGGATCATCGGCGAAAAGGTTAGCTGATTTCTGCATTTGGTAGGCTCTTAATCCAACGTTAAACGCCAGCGAAAACTCGCTGGCGTTTTTCGTTTGGAAAATCGAGGCTGACCTGCCCGCCATGTTTGGGTAAACTAAAGGCGATGTTGGATATCGCTGGCGATGCAATGCCAGCGAATGCCCCTAAACAGGTTTGGACTAGCGAAATCCGCTAGTTAACGATCTCTCACCCAGACGGTGGATACTGCGATGCAAAGAAGGCTTATGTTAACCGCCCTGGCGCTTGCCCCCTTGGTAGGCTGTACCGGACAGGTTGATATCCTGTCGCCGGCCGCTGCGGATCAACCGCAAAAACCTGCAGAGACCGGCCCAGATGCAGCCACGAAACCCAATCAGCAATCCGAAAAAGCGATGCCGCCTGAATCCGAAAACATTAAAATCATCGAGTCCGAAGACGAATTCAATCGATTGAGCGCTGAAGAGCGACGCGTCATTTTGAACAAGGGCACTGAGCGGGCTTACATCGGCGAGTATACCGACAATGAAAAGAAGGGGACGTACATCTGCCGCCGTTGTAACGCCGCACTTTATCGTTCTGACACCAAGTTTCACAGCGGTTGCGGATGGCCCAGCTTTGACGACGAAATCAAGGGAGCGGTCACTCGATTGCCAGATATCGATGGTCAAAGGACCGAAATCGTCTGCACCAATTGTGATGGTCACCTCGGTCACGTTTTCATTGGAGAACGCTTCACGACCAAGAACACTCGGCACTGCGTCAATTCGATTTCGATGAAGTTCATCATCGATGGAAAACCATTGCCACCCAAATTGGTGCTCCGTTCCAAGGCCGAAGCCGAGAAAAACCCCAGTACGAAAGGGTGATGCAGGCGGATTCAAGCGGATGATTAAGGCAGTGTGATAGGATTGGGTTTCAGAACGCAAGTTTCGGATTTCGATTAGAATAGAACGACGACCGATTGGTCGTCTCGCGTCTGTCCTTTCCCTCCTTCTCCCCTGCCACTCATGAACAAACTGCGTTTTTCCACTCTGCTCTTCTGTCTGTTTTCAACGGTCGCAATCGGCTTGGGCAACATCGCGTGGAGCGCCGAAAAGGCGCCCCTGAAGTTGCTGTTGGTCACCGGCGGGTGTTGCCATAACTATCGATTCCAAGCGATGGCGACCGAAGAAGCATTTCGCGCCGCCGGGATCGAGGTCAAATGGACCATCGTTAACGAAGGCGGCAATGGTACCGAAGCGATGATCGAACTTTACAACGATCCGAATTGGGCCAAAGATTATGATGTCGTGATTCATAATGAATGTTTCGCCGGCACTGACGACACCGACTACATTCGCAAAATCACAAAGCCGCATTATGACGGTACGAATGCGGTCGTGATCCACTGTGCGATGCACACTTATCGTTCGGCAAAGATCGATGATTGGCGCGAGTTTCTTGGCGTGACCAGTCGCCATCACGAACACCAAAGTCGTTACCCGGTCGACGTTGTTGCAACGGATCATGCGATCATGGATGGATTTCCGACTGATTATAAGACTCCGATGGACGAGCTTTATATCATCCTTAAAACTTGGCCCAACACGACCGTGCTTGCGACCAGCACCAGCGAAAAAACGGGTGAAAAGCAACCCGTTTTCTGGACCAATCGTTACGGCAAGGCTCGCGTGTTCGGAACCACTTACGGACACAGCGATGATACGTTTCGCGATCCGGCGTTCTTGCGAACTTTAGTGCGTGGCACGCTTTGGGCGGCAGGTCATCCAGACGACATCGTCCGATCGACCAAGTTGGCAGAAGCCGTCAGCGTGGTTGAAAAGCCCGAAGCCGCGAAGCCATAGGCTCTTAAAACAGCAGCGAAGATTGGCCCATCATTTGGTCGATCGTTTCAATTCGCTGCCGATTTAAATCGGCAGCGTCAAGACTTGGGCCGGCAGCCAGCGTTCGCTGCGACAGCCATGTGATAATGATCAATGCATCCAGCGGCGTTGTCCACCCGTCACCATTGACATCGGTCTTGGCTCGAAACTGCGTGCTGCGTCTCTCTTCCCCTTCCGCCGCGATTTGCTTTTGTTCGGAAACGTCATTGATCACCAGTAACGCGTCCAGAGGCGTGATGTCGCCATCTCCGTTGACATCATGACGAGCAGCCGAAATCGGTGCGCTTTGAATCGGTACACGTCCAAACGGCCCTAACCCGAAATCGGTTGTTGTCGTTGCGACGGGTGAAATCGTAACTTCGCGCTCCGCGACGGTTAAGCCGAGAACCGAAACCGTACTGGGCAAACGATACGGAGCAGATGAACCGAAGAGATTAGCCACGGCGATATCGAGAATTGAATCGTTGTCGAAATTGCCAGTCGCCATCGCTGCCGGTGTGACCACGCCACGAATCGTGCGTCTGTTGGCGAAGGAACGGTCAGGCTGGCCGATGAATATGTTGATCGTTTCGGATGCAGGATTCGCAACCACCAAGTCCAGGAATCCATCCTCATTCAAATCTTCTCCCACGATCGCTGTGATTCCAGGATCAGCGGCTACCGAGTGCAATAAGGTGATCGCACCGTTTTCCGAATCGATTGCATAGATATCCACCGTTCCCGAAAGATGGGCGACCAACAATTCATCGCCTGGTAAACCGTCATACGGCGCAACAGCCACTGCGGTCGCTCCCCCACGGGCAATCGGGTTCCGCAGCGGTTCAAACCCACCTGTTCCATCGCCAAGCAATAGAATCGCTTCCCCGGTCGTTTCGTTGTCAAAACCGGAGGTCACGACGACCAAGTCGAGCAGGGAATCTCCGTTAATATCTGCTGTCGTGATTGATCGCGGGACCCGGCCCACAGCCAGCTCGCGGAGTTCCGGCTCTCCGCTCATCCGGGCTAGTATTTTCCCATCGCGGAATGAGGCAGTTACAAAATCGGGCTGCCCATCACCATTAAAGTCGTTCACAACCACATCGATCGGCCCGTCACCGGCAGCAAGTTCCTGAACCAAATTGTCACGGATCACATACAGTGCGCCGCGGTCCGATACACCGGAACCGATGGCGGCAACAGCGATGGTCGCTACCTGGCCAATGGGTTGATAGACAGAGATCGCATAAGGACGTTTGCCTAGCATTGTCGGTGTCTGCACCGAAAAATTACCAGCCCCATCGTTCACCAAGCGAACCAGGTCGTTGCCCAGTTCATTGATCACCAACAAATCATCGACGCCCGTAGTTGGATTGCGCAACACAGCGACGTCTCGCGACAGCAAACCGGTTGTTATTGTGGTTCTGGTCACGCCGATGTCTGGAGTATTCGGAAAACATCCTGATGGGGTAACAACAACGACGTTTGCCGGCGGGCCCAAGCCAGACGCTGGCAGGGCATAGTTGCCATTTAAGTCAGTCGATGTGCTCGGCTCGCCCAGTGCAGAATCCAATAAGCGATTTCCATTGGAGTCTATAAAAACCAAAGCCCCAGAAACCTCCTCTTGGATGTCTTCAAGGCCATTGCCATTTCGGTCGCAAAAGACATGCCCTTGAATGTTGCCAGACACTGGGGGTGACACCACGGTGTTGGCTGTTGCAACATTAGGCCTGTCGTTCGTCCCTTCGCCAGTCGTGGTCGCAACGGTGACTAGATTCGTGAGAACGCCTTCAAAAGCGGTGTTGACCGCCGCGACGATCGTGTATTGAGCCGGGTCGTTAACTCCAGGAATCAGCGGGTTCAGCGTGCCGATCGCAACGTCGACGGTCTGGCCGTTGGCTGTCAAAGAGGTACCACCGGGCCCGGTTCCGCTTATGAAGGTGGTGCCAGCGGGCAATAAGTCTGTCAGCGTGACACCGCGGGCAACCGATGGGCCATTGTTTGTGACAACAATTGTATAAGTAAGCTGATCTCCCGGCTGGGCATTCGCAGCGGATACTGACTTGGTGACACCCATGTCTGCGATCGGTGTCAAATTCGTCAACGTGCTGCTGGTGTTATTGGCCGGATTGGTATCACCGGCGGCCGTGACCGTTACGGTATTGCTTAACCCCGAAGTCGCTGATGCCGCGATCGACGCTGTAAGCGTGTAGGTCAACGCATTCGCAGTCCCGACCAACAATTGCGGAATCGTGAATTGAACGTTGTTGCCGGAACCCGTGTTATTAACTGCGGTGCCACCGAGTGTGATCGACTGGATGGTAAGACCTGCTGGCAGGAACCCTGATACAAGAGCGTTGGTTGCGACGCTTGGTCCGTTATTGGTGACCTGCAGCGTATAGGTTATCGGCGCCCCGCCAGGAATCGCAGTCGCTGGGCCTGTCATTGTGATGCTTGCATCGACTTGGGGTTGCAGGTTTGTCGTGGCGGTTGACGTATTGCCAGCGATCGGATCTCCAACCCCACCACCCTGGATGGTGACTGAATTGGTGATCGCACCGGTGACGGCCGCGCCGATGTTTGCCGTTACCAAAGCCGTGACCGCGTTGGAGACACCAGTTGGCACCGATGGCAGCACGAACGACAAAATGCCCGCATCGGAATTATTGTCAACGACCAGATTTCCATTGACCATGATCGCTGTCGCGACCACGCCTGCGGGCAGCATGTCCACAACGTTCACGTTAACCGCATCGCTAATACCGGTGTTCGTTACGGTAATCGTATACGTGATCGGCAAACCGGGCGTTGCAAAGGCGCCCGTTGCAATCCCGTCGTCTTTGGTCACGACCAAATCGATCTGGCGAGTCGGATTGATCGTCTCGCTGTCCTGGTTGTTTGCAGGCACGAGATCGACGTCTGCGATGGTAGTGTTATTGAATGGAGTAACGTTTGCGGTGTTGAACAGTGTTACTGGTGCGTTTTGTCCGATCGCCGCATCGAACCTGACGGTAACCGATTGGCCGATGTTCAGTGGCACGCCGGAAAACGTTAGATTTTGGCCGACGGCGTTCAGCATTACCGCTGTGCCGTTGGCATTAAAACTGCCGGGGACAAACGTCAAACCTGCGGGCAATATATTGGTCACGGTGAATCCGCGAGCATCACCGGGGCTGGTCGGTAAATTGGTAACCGTAACTTCATAAGTCACGGTGCCACCAAACGCGGCATTTGTACCAGCAACAACGGACGCAGTAACCGCTAAATCGACGGCGCGAACAACGCTTGTACTTAATTCGCTCTCGTTATTGGCCAGATTGGGATCTGTATTGGGCGTATTGGAAACCAAGGCCTGATTGGTCACCAGTGCGGCCGAACTGCTGTTGACCGTTGCTGTGATTAACACAACCGCTTGATCGCTATTGGCAAGGTTGCCGATCGTCGCCGTCACCGTCCCCGCATTATGGACGATTCCCGCATTAACGGCGCCACCGTTGATCGTGGCACTGACGAAGGTCACATCGGGCGGCAAAATATCCACGACCCTAACGCCAGTTGCATTGCCGGGCCCTGCATTTGCCGCGACCAAGCGATAGACAATCGTTTGGCCGGATTGCACCGTCGCCGGCGGAATCGGGTTGCCCGTGGTTGTTTGGACCGTCTTAGTAATCGACAAGTCGGTATTAAGATTTCTCAGATCGAACGTCAAGCTCCGAGGAGCGATCGCTTCGAAAGCCGAGGCGCGAATGTTTTGATCCGCTTCATTGGCGAACACAAGTTCGACCGCACCCACATTGGCAAAGTTTGCTGGTCCAGTCGCGTTGCTGCCAGTAAAAAATTCGGTGAAGGGAATGAAATCTAAGTAACTGGAATTGATAGCTAGCGAATCAAACGGCCGATCGATCTCAGAAAAATTATTGGCATCCGTATAGACACGAATTGTGTAAGTTTGTGCCGCCACGAAAATGTTACGGAATAGTTCCAGCGTCAGGCCAGAGTTCAAATCGCCAGCACTGAGATTAATGCCGCCAAGCCCATTCGGATTCAGCAAAATTCCGAACGCGTCACCGTCGTAACGAATTGTTGTTGAACCAAACGTGGCGTTGTCGGAGTTTAGTGCGAAGCGTTCATTCAATGCATCAACTTGTGCAGTAACGGACGATGGGCCACCACCGTAGGTCAACTCAATCTTGCGTCGCCCGCCGATCGCTTCGATGGCTGGTAGGTTCGAGGTGTTCGACGGTAGGCCTGGACTTGCTGCCAGCGTACTAGACGTTTGATCAAATCTGTCAATCACTGCTGTGATATTGCTCAAGATTGTGATCGCAATAGGTTCGGGGACGACAACACCCAGCGGAGTGGTCAACTGTTCCAAAAAGTACAATCCCGGCTCAAGGTTGCCGAATAGGTAGGTTCCCGATCCGTTGGTTGTTTGCGTTTCGATGGCTATGTCATCGGTGCTGAAAACCGTATCGCCACCGTCACGATACAACCGAACATCGACCCCAGAGAAACGTTGGTCGTCGGCGGTTAGCCCGTTGCCGGTCAAGTCGTTATAGACTGTTCCCGAAATCGAGTTGATGTCCGCAGCCAGCAGTTCCCGTTTATCGAGGCGTTCAATAACCAACCGCCGGCGATTTACGGTGGTTAAATCGCTAAGACGAAAATGACGACCAAACCGCTTATCAAGGCATCGCATCTGCAGCTAACCGACTACAAGGTAAGGCAATGAGTCAGCGACACCGACCGAGAACGGCTAGCACTGATGGTGTCGGAAGAACACCTCGCGTAGATACTAGACGGGCCACTCTGGCAACACAACAATTTAACATTGAATTGTTAAATGAGCGTGATCGCATACGCAAAAAGATGGGGCCTTTATTCCGGCCGAATAAATTCTAAAGGCTGTACTGCATGCGGATCGGCGACCTTGATTGCCAGTTTGCCTTGTATTAATTCGCGGAAAGGTTCACCGACGATCTTTCCGCGCCAGCCTTGCAGCAGCACGGGAATCTCGCCTCGGCGTTCGCCTTCTAATTCATAAGCGATCAAGTCGCGAACTTCGTCAGCATTGCCAACGATCATGGGAGCGATCTTATGTTGACGACAGACACAGGCGATCGATGTGCTTAAGAATTGCGCCAGCATCGGCGAAGTGCTGGTGTGTCGGCCCCGGCTTCTGCGCGGCAGAGCATCATCAGGCATATCGAGTGCCGTTTGAATCGCAGCGGCCAAGTCCGAGTAATGGTCGTGGAAGTTGCGGAACTCCATGCCGCGAATCCCGCGAATCACTTTGGGGTCAGCGGAACCGGCACGCGCCACTTCGACCATCAAATCGTCACGAAAGACGCGTCGCGATGGTTGATCGAGGTGACGAGCGCGGCGATCACGCCATCGCCACAATTGACGAATGATTTCCAATTGTCTGGCCGATAGGCCTGCTGCGCCGCTGACGCGTTGCCAGTTTTCGGCGTTCTCGGATTCGTGAATTTGCTGCTGGGCGATCGCGCTCTCTTCGTCAAGCCAACCGATTCGCCCCGCATCGCGGACGTTGGCGAACAAGATCTTGTACATCGCCTCCAATTCAGTCACGTCGCGGACCGCATACTGAAGTTGTGAATCGGTCAGCGGGCGATTTCGCCAATTGGTTCGCGTTTCCCCTTTGCTGATCTTCACGCCTATCAAGCGGGCGACCAAATTGGAAAGCGAACTGGGGTATTCCATTCCCACGAAGCCGGCGGCGAGTTGCGTATCAAACAGGCCGGCAATGGGTCGCCCGGAATAGCGATAGCAGAATCGAATTTCCTCGCGGGCCGCGTGGGCGATCACAATTCGTCCCGGTGTCGCTAGCAGATCCCAAAACGGTGTTGTGTCGGGCACCATCAAAGGATCGATCACGGCAATGATGTCTTCGGCCGCGACTTGGATCAGGCACAGTTGCGGTCGATACCGATCTTCCGAAACGAACTCGGTATCGAACGAAATGACAGGCTTGAGCGCCAAACGGTCGCAGAGGTGTTCAAGTTCCTCGGCGGTTTGAATGGTTTCGAACTTCAACGGTATTCCGGTTTTCAACAGAGGCATCCAGCGACAGCTTCTCAATCAGATCGACATCGACTTTAATGTTCCCGCCCCCCATCGACTACCCGTTGCCGGGATTCTGTGAAGATTTTTAAGCTCCTGTTGGCCCCTTAGGATGAGTCGTTCCATGCCTGGATTGCCGATTGATCCTCCAGCGGCGACGCAGGCGAAATCGAAAACTGGCCTGTTGGTCAGCGTCCGTAGCATGGCGGAACTGGCCACAATCGCAGACTTGGGCGTCGACGTGATCGATTTCAAAGAACCACGTTTGGGGCCGTTGGCGGCTGCTGATCCAGCAATTTGGGCCAGCGCGGCTGAGTCCGTTTCGCTGGAACAAGAACTTTCAGCGGCACTGGGCGAATGCGACCAAGCGATTGGTTTGGCTTCGCAGGTTCCGGCACGATTCAATTATGCCAAAGCGGGCCCGGCGGGCGTAGAATCGACGGAGCGATTGGCTGGATATTGGCGACAACTGCGCCAGCGATTGCCTGAGTCGGTCGAATTGGTTGCTGTCGCCTATGCGGATCACGACATTGCCAACTGTCCTGATCCAGAGTCGATTTTCGCCACTGCTGAGGCATGCGGGATCAAAACATGGTTGCTGGATACTTTCGGAAAAGCCGCCGATCAAGGAGTTGTTCATCGGATCGGGCCAGAGCGGTTCAGGTCGCTACGGGTGATGGCCGATCAAGCCGGGGCGCGATGGGTGCTAGCCGGATCGATCCGAATCAATGAAGCGATCGGCTTGGCATCGCATCGGATGATGCCTGACTTGTATGGCGTCCGAGGCGACGTTTGCGACGCATCGCGAGATGGAAACGTCGAGGCAGAAAAGGTCTCTCGGTGGCTAGAGCTGGTCCGGTCGTTTACCCACGATCATCACCATCGCGACAATCGCGATTGTTCCTAACGCAAGGCAAACGTAAGGTGAAATGCCCCAGGCCGCAGGCAGTGTCCCCAACAAAATCGTGATCAGGCCGACCGACAGCGCGTATGGCATTTGCGTTCGCACGTGAACAAGATGGTCGCAACCGCTCGCTCGGCTAGACAAAATCGTCGTATCAGACAGCGGCGAACAGTGGTCACCAAAGATCGCTCCTGCTAATACGCTGCCCACCGTCGCTACGCAGACCGGGCCAAACGGATCGGCCAGTTCGGCTGACGATCCCGCACCGATTCGCAGCGACAGCTCGATCGAAAGCGGCGTCAGGATGGCGATCGTGCCCCAGCTGGTTCCCGTTGAAAACGCCACTGCTCCGGCAACCAGGAAAACTGCGGTTGGCAAAAACAACGGCGAAACCTGTTCGCTCAAGCGGCTGGCCAAATAGCCGCCGGTGTCGAGTTTGTCTTCGCCGGTTTGGGCCGAAAGTGCCCAAGCCAGCCAGAGGATCACCATTGCGGGCAACATCTGCAGCGCCCCGCGCAGAGCTCCCCACAAAACACGACGATGGGAAACCGCGCCCAACACGCGGTGCAAAATCATCGCCAACAGCAAGCCCACCGCTCCGCCGTGGATCAGCGATTGGTAGGAATCTCCGTTACTGATTACGGTTCCAGCGATCCGCAAAAACCCGGTCATCTGTTCATCCACGGCCCCACGACCTGATAGGTAAAGGCTTGTGATGACAGCGAAAACACATGCCAAAACCGGGATTACCGCTGCCCAACCGAGTCGCTCGGGCAACGGTTCTGTCTCGGCTGAAGGGTCGGTCGTACCGAAAATGGGATCGCGAAACCATTTCGCTGGCCCGCCTAAAAGTCTCGCCAGCCATGAAGGCGATTCCGCTGAAGCCTCTGGCGTGTCGCTGGCGGTCGACGTCGCCGTTTCTTGTGCAAGCCGATGATCGGTTCGTCCAGCCGTGATTCCCAGGCTTCGCATGGGACCAAAATCACGATCGCTCACGGCGATCGTAATGACCATCACGAGTGCAAAAATTGCATAGAAGCGATAAGGCATCGAAGCCATAAACAGCGCGAAGGCCGAAACGTCCGTGGTCGCGGCAAGCGACAAGCCGGCCGCGACGTAACTGATCTCGCTGACCACCCAAGTGCTGATCGGCGACAGTCCGGCCACCGGCGCGGCCGTCGAATCGACCAAGTATGCCAGCTTTGCCCGCGAGATTCCGAATCGATCGGCGGTCGTCCGCATCGTCCCGCCGACCAGCAGTGTGTTCGCATAATCATCAAAAAAAATGCCCAGCCCCAGGCCCGTGATCAACATCTGGCCACCGCGCCGCGAACGGATATTTCGTGCCAGCCGCGAAACCAGCGACCGCATCCCACCACCGGATTCCAGCACACCCACCATGGCGCCAAGCAAAAGGCTGAAAATCAACGCACG
>DNWZ01000174.1 GCA_003506095.1 Planctomycetaceae bacterium
CAATCGCTTCATCAGCGATCGCGCCATCGGCATAGCTGTCATCCGCGACGTCGGCCGATTCCGTGGCGGGGCCCCGTTGCTTCCCCTTTTTATCCGTCACAATATTGTCGAGACTCGTTTCCAAAACATAACCGGGCTTGCGAGGCCGCCACGACGCAGCGCTCCAGGATCGTTTGTCGTCGGTGTTGCCGTGCCCGACGTGATAGATTTTCCCAAGCCCTTGGGCGACATATCCATTTTGGATGAAATGCTGGCTGAACGTTACTGCATCGGGCGCGGCTTTACGAAAGTGAGTTTCAAGGTCGTAAATACCGATGGTTTGCGGACGCAGGCCGGTCATGAGCGCATTTCGGCTTGGCGAACAGACCGCTTGGTTGCAATAAGCCGACTCGAAACGAACGCCACGCTTGGCCAACGCATCGATATTCGGCGTCTTAGCAAAGGTGTCGCCGAAACAGCCAATCGTCGGCTTTAAATCATCGACGCATATCAACAACACGTTCGGCTTGGACTCGGCCAGAGACATTGTCGGGCAGAATGCCGCCAAGATTAGCGGAAAAGAAGCAAAACAGAAGCGTCGCAGGAAGGTGCACATATCGATTCGGCGGATAAGAGGAATGATGAAGTCACAACCAGTTTACTTCCTTCGCTAGTTGGCCGAAATGCTGGGCTAGCGATGGAAATGAGAATTGAAACCAAATTCATCATGCAGTCGAGAATCGTCGACTATTCGGGGGGCGAACGCTTAGCAAGAGCCCGCTGAGCCGCATTGATAGAACCGCCGATGATGGGCGATCCAGCCTGGCGAATCGCTTGGTTGAGTGTATCGACCAGCGATTGTATCGACAGATGAACTAATGTCGGGGCGGAAATCACTAATAGATATTGGTCACCCATTTGATACGGTTCGATCGTATGCGGTCCGCCACTATGGGACCACTCCTCAGGGTAGATCGAAGCGTGAATACAATGGACCACGTGACTGTCGCCGGAACGTGGGTAGTATTCGTTTGAATCGACATCAACGTTTTCAAAGCGATTGACCAGCGGTGTGATATCATACACACGGATTGTTTGTCCGGCTTCCGATTCCACTGCTTCACGCGATGTAATCTCCACCATCGCGTTGCGAACATTGAACGTTAAGTATTCATCACCTAGTAGTCGGACCAAAATTGATGCTAGCGAAGTACCAGCGTCCTGGTCAGTGATCGTAAATACTTCGTCGTCTGAAAAGCCCGTATCTGTTATCGCCCTCAAATCGATTCGGGTAGGAACCACTTGATTCATCAATTCAACAATCTGTGCTAACGTTCGCTCGCCGGGTTGAAGCACCGTGTTGGGTGCTATCAAAGCATCAAAGATCTTCTTCTCCTGTTCAGCAGTCATAAACGGGGACGCGGGCCACGAGCGGATTGCCGTATCGCGACCTTTGGGCGTCGATGCCTGTGCGTGAGCGAACGAGTCTTGCACGCAGAGCAAAAACGCCCAGCAAAAGACAAACTGGGCAAACCGCGTTGACCATGAAGCCATCTCGATATTCCTTTTCGTATCGACCATTGGATTGGAAAGCGACGACCTGCGACGGCATGTGTTGCGATTTGCCTCAGCAAGAACGATCAACCTGCATCGTTCCGATGCGCCAGCCTGAACGGGTCGTCGTTATAGCGTTGCAATGCAATCTGCATTCCATCAATAGATTGAGGCATTCCTGCGTTTCTAATCTTTGTTTTTCGGCGATGGCATAACGATTGCGATGTGTGGGTGCAAAGTCTTTTGACCACACCTTTCTTGGAGGCGCAAAGCATGATCGAGCGATTTGAGCGGACTAGCCCGCATACCCAGTTGCGATTGATAGCGACGATGATGGCACTCTTTCTTGCCGCCCCATCCTTCGCCCAACAGATAGACANNAGCGTTACGCTTTATCGTGATTCGGCGAGAGTGACTCGGATTGTCGAAGTCCCGCCCCAAGATGGAAGCATTGAGGTCGTGGTTGACCAGTTGCCTGAATCGCTGATCCAAGGAAGCGTTGTTGTAGAGTCCGAATCAAACGCTTCGATCGGCCGTGTGCAGGTCAGTCGCAGTGAGGTTGACGGCTCGATGGACCGAAAGGTAGAGGAGATAGAAGAAGAGCACGCGACTCTTTCACGAGACTTGGTCGCTGCGAAACAGCAACTGAGCGTGATTACAGAGAACCTTACAACGATTCAATCGATGGTCGATTTTTCGTCTAGCCAGACCAAGCAGAATCTTGATCGGGCGACGCTGGATGTTAAATCGGTTACCGAGCTAGCCGATTTTGCAATCACGCGGCGCCAAGATTTATCAAACCAACGATTCAAAGTCGAAGCAGAGATTGCCGAATTAACCGTAAAGCAAGAAGCCAATGAAGTACGATTGCAAAACCTCGCCATGACGACCCAGCCGATCCTTTACAAAGCGAAAATGCTGGTACGTGTCCAAGGCGACCAACCGGCTCGATTGCGACTGCGCTATGATGTTCAGCGATGTGGATGGAGCCCGTCGTATGTGGTTTTTGGCGACTCGAAAACGGGGCAGTATCGAATCGTCGCCAATGCGGAAATCTTGCAAGACAGTGGCGAAGCTTGGCCCGAAGCGACATTGTCGCTGTCGACTTCGGTAGCAACCTTGCGTAGTGATGCGCCGCGGTTGTCGCCGCTGAGGGTATCGACCGGCCAAGAAACGAACCGCAGTGCTGGCACCAACACAGCTTCGCTGGTCGATCCATTTGCTCGGCCAGGAAAACGGCAATTGGCAAGCGATGTTTTGGTGAACCGCCAGACGGCACAAGAACAGATGCACGAACTGAGTCGCCCTCGCGTGGTCCAGCGGCGATTGGCGGCGGATGCGGCGATTGAAATGATTGATGGAACGTTCGAATTGCCCGACCGCTTGGCGCTGATAGCGAACGATGAGCGTCAACGAGTCAAAATCTTTGAAGAGCAACTTAGCGGCGAGATGAAACGGATTGTGATACCGTTGTTATCCAGTTATGCGTATCGTGAGGCAAAGCTGGACAAGTCGTTGACTCGCAACCTCATGTCTGGGCCGGCGGATGTTTTCCTGGATAATCAATTTGTTGGCGAAACAGAATTACCGGCAACGCTGGCCGGCCAATCGCTCGAACTCGGGTTTGGGCCCGATCATCAGATCCGCACGCGGCGCGAGTTGATCGACCGTACCGAAGAAACACGCGGTGGAAATCAATTGATATCGGTCCGCTATCGGATCGTCATCAACAATCTTCACGACCAACCGATCGCCTGTAGTGTGAATGATCGAATCCCGGTAACAGACCAGTCCAGCGCCGTCACGATCCGCCTGGGCGAAGCGGACAGCGCGGCGATTTCAGCAGATCCTTTGTATCAACGAATGCGCAGGCCGCTGGGTATTCTGCAATGGGATTTTGAGATACCGGCCAAACGCAGCGGCAGCGATGCGTTTGACTTGGAATATGGGTATCAGATCGAACATGAAAAGAGCGTGCAGTTGGCCGCCAATGATTTGATGCAACAGATCCAACAAGATCAAGAGTTTATGAGAATCAAGGGCGGAGGCATGGGTGGGTTCGGTGGCGGTTTGGGTGGTGATGCTGGTCGCTAAAAACGTATCCGAAGACCGAGGAGAACCACCGTTGCCAGAGCGGCTTCCAGTTCTCGGATCGGTACTAGGCTTTGGGTTCAGCGAATCGATAGCCGATGCCGCGAACCGTTTCGATCAGCTCGGCGGAGTCACCCATTTTTTTGCGAAGGCTGCGGATGTGAACGTCAATCGTTCGCTCGAGCACCATCGTGTCTTCGCCTAAGGCCGCGTCGACCAACTCGCTGCGGTCAAAGGCGCGGCCGGGTTGGCGGATCAGCGTATCGAGCAATCGGAACTCGCT
>DNWZ01000073.1:0-1330 GCA_003506095.1 Planctomycetaceae bacterium
GGATCGTTACCGATCGATGCGCTCAGCAGCTTTCCGACCGAAGCCGTGTTCAACCAACGCTGGAACGCTCGCTGCACAGAGCTCGACAAACCGACGCGGCCCTTGCCCGCCTTGTTCTTGAACTGGCCAGATCGGATCATCTGGAACACTGTGCGCAGAACGCGACCGTTGTCGACCACGCGGTCGAAGACTCGGTGCATCAGCTCGGTATCACGAACCGACAGCGCGACCAGCAATGCAGCCGGCATGTCCTTCATGAACGCCTTCTCGCGAGCGTACAGAGCCAGCTTGGCCAAGTACTGGTTGTCGTCGACTTCGTCGATCAACTTCAGCACTTCGTCAAGCTGCGTCTGGGCCGTGCTATAGAACGCGTTACCGAACGTACCCGTTGCAGCAACTTGGGCCAGCGCGTGCTTCGGCTCAAGCTTGTACGCCAGTCCGCCTGCTTCGTTGACTGCGTTCGCTCGTGGCAATCGGCTGTTAACACTTGCAAATAACGACTTGTTGGCCATGGTTTTCTCCTCGTGGGATAAGCTTCCAGCTTGTCAATCGCCGTGAACGTCACAAAGGACAATCACAGGCAGGATGCCTATACCACTATAAAACTGTTCGACGAAGGGTTGTTGAGAATATGGCTTTCGCCATCGTTTAGCAGACGATGTAATCCCAACCGGCAGTCGAACGAGATTCACAAAGCAGGGCAGGCACAATGCCTACTCTGCTTACCCTTGCACATGCCTTTTTATATGATTGCTTTCTAAGACTCGGGACAGTGATCAAGGTTCACAAGAAAAACAACCGACGAAGGTTGACCAGAGCGCCATGACGACATGCGTCATTTGATAGCTCCCGCTATCGCGGCACGAACAGGTTAGGATGTACTCCAAGTCTGCAGTCGGTTGTTTGTTTGAAAATGATTGACGAAGTGGTTGATCAGAGACGTTATCGATGCCTTCTCCAGTTGGGCTACGATGGATCATTCGATCCGTCGATGGGATTCGAACCCATATCACTCGATTTCTGATGTACTCCGAATCGGCAGTCAATCATTTGTTCGCAATGGCAAGATCTTTGGAGCGAAGCTTGAACGAGAGTCGCCTTGCGGCATTAGAGGCGTCCGACTTCGAGCAACACTGTCGCTCGACCGTTGACAGGCGCGTCTATCTTCGAAAAGACTCGCACGCCATTCACTAGCGGGTCACCCCGCAATCGCTACCTTAGGCCCCTCATGGAATCCCATTCGGCAGTTCCAAAGCATTGCCCGGGAAGATTCAACCCTTCTCTCTAAAAGTATTCGTCGCGGTTGACGCCATCAAAAGCAGCCTGAATG
>DNWZ01000073.1:1348-4224 GCA_003506095.1 Planctomycetaceae bacterium
TTGGTTTCCGAGGGGAAACCGCGTCTGCGTTTACTCATTGGCTCGAAAGCAGGAATCTTCGAAAGTATGGTCGAGCATGATAGGACTCCTTCGTGGTTAGTTGGTTAAAGAACGAGCGGATCGCAGTAGGCTGCGATCCGAATACAGACAGCTGAACGAAGAAGATTATTCAGATACCTTTCAATGGGTGAAATTGATGTAATCCGAACAGGCAGTTCAGTTGTCAGAGCCGATGACTGGATTCGCGCCAGCATGGACCTGTTTACAAGACAGGTGCCTTTCTCAGTCGAGCCACATCGGCGTTGCTTGAACTATTGACACAACTGGCAATATGCGGTTCTCGTAATTCTGTATCGCGTATAAATAAATCCGAATTCCTACTGCGCGTATGGAGCGGGAAAACGATTTTTCCACGCCACACCATGCACCAGTAATTTTCAGGCCTAAGGCAAAAAATGGTGTCGATATTTGGCAAATAATTTACAACGGTTTCCGGCATCCTGAGGCTGTTCATGTAAAGCCAGCAGAGCCGGGGGCAGGCAGGTAAACCACCGTTGCTCGTCGTACCCCCCCTCCAAAAAACCTCCGTGTCTGGCATCTGGAAATAACAGCCTAACACCTCGTAGCATGGTGTAAAAAGAGCTGGGTAGATTGCCAAGTCCGCCGAGAGGGTCGCCCATTGCTGAGTCGAGTCCAACAGACCACAACACAATATCTGGACTGAAGCTCTTCATGATAGGAAGTACCTGATCAATGAATCGCATCATAATAGTCTCAGGCCTCTGCTCCCCCTCGAACTCGACCGATACAATATTCGACGCGACTGGCATGGGGTGAGCTTCAAGCCCCCAGTCTCTATCTGGCCGCGAATATGGATACTCATTACCAGCATTAAGATATCGGCATTGATTCGCATCATATTGGCCATCCGTATAACGTTGTCGGCTCTCATCGTACGGGGAGCGATACGAAATATCGATCAGGAGCGTGTTAGCTTGGTTGGCAAGAACATCAGCTGTTCCATTTCCTCGATGGTGATCGATATCGACAACGATGACCCGATTGGGATGGCCTGGACGCAGTTGAGTAATATGATCTCTGCCGTAGAGTGCTGCGAGTGCCGCATTAGATAGGTAACAGAAGCCCATCGCCAGATCACGTTCAGCGTGGTGGCCTGGAGGCCAAACCAGTCCAAAAGCAGTATCTCCATGCTTGGACCGCAAGAGAATATCAACTGTATCGTAAGCTGCTCCCACAGCGAGACGGGCAGCATCTAGAGTGCCAGGAGTGATATCCGCTTCTTTACCAAAATCCGAAATAAATGGATCCGCGCTTGCTTCAGCACAAGCCTTAGACTTCTCTACACTTGCCTGCAGGTCTTTGAGGTATTGCCTGTCGTGACCGCGTTCAAGATCATTCAGATCGGGCATGCGGGAAGTACAAGTTATCGTTATCGGATCAAGTAATCTTTTCTCACCGTCCAGGATAGGCCCCCATATTGACTGGATCGAACTCGGGATAGTTCGACCCTGTAGCATTTTGGCTGCTTTAAGGCAGCCAACCGCCTTTCCGGGATAATCAAATTGAGTGGAGCTATCAAATCTATCACGGGTCCCAAGATGGCGATCGCCGGTCAAGTTGGCATTTGGATCAAAGGAAGATTCGTTTGTGACGATCGTAAGCGCCATTAAGCACCGCCTGCCGAGTTAATCAATTCACTACTTCTGGCATAGGATGCGAGTCCAACCGCTGCAAGCCACGGCCAGGTTGATGACACTATATCGCATATTTCGCACAAACAACAGCAACCACGGAAAATATCCCAATCGAAACGCACAAGCAGGAACGCAGTGATTCGAACACTGTCCATCGGCTTTGGAGACCGAGTCCGCTCCCAGGCGAACATTCCTGTAGAATAGGCGGTAAGGTTCAAGGGGTAAGGGATAAGGTGGAGAAATCGAAATGCGTGATCATCGTAATTTGCGAGCGTTTCAGTTGGCTGATGAATTGGCTTTGCTGGTGTATCGGGAGACGAATGGATTCCCGAAGGAAGAAATGTTTGGCTTAACCTCGCAAGTTCGGCGTGCTGCGGTTTCAGTGGCATCGAACATTGCTGAAGGCTGCGGTCGTAGTACCGACGCTGATTTTCTTAGATTCCTCGACATGGCAAATGGTTCACTGCGAGAGCTCCAATATCAGATCTCCCTGGCGAATCGACTCGGCTACCTGCCTACTGGAACCGTTCTCGCTGACGACACCTCCGTTCTTTTTGAAACCGGGCGCGTCCTTCACGGACTCATCCGCTCCATGCGAGCGAACTCCGTCCGTGAGGAAGCGATAAGCTATAGTCAAGCGAACAGCATTGAGGAATAAGCTGGAAGTCGCCGTTCTGGCATATACCTTAGCCCTTACTCCTCAATGCTTACCACCCAGTAGGCTTCGCTAATGAACTTAGACCAGCTCTTCACGCGATTCATTCGGTCGGCGTAGATCGGCTTCCATGCTGGACGCACTGGCTCCTTGCGGAGTTTCATGTGCGCCTGAGCCGGAGTCCGGTCGGCTTTCTTCGAATTGCAGTCGATGCAAGCCAATACGCAGTTCGACCAGGTCGACGTTCCACCCTTAGCTCGCGGAACAACGTGATCAATCGTGAGCTCTGCGCTGCCTGGCTGCTTTCCGCAGTATTGGCAGGTCATCTTGTCACGCTTGAATACGTTGCGTCGGCTGAAGGTAACCGTCTGCGTCGGCATCGCATCGAACTGCGTCAATGTGATGACCTCAGGAATGCGAACGCGTTGGCGTACCGCCTGAATAAACGGCTCGTCGCGATCCGGAACCAGTCGGCTCCAATCGCTCCAGTCATACAACTGGTAATC
>DNWZ01000073.1:4358-4496 GCA_003506095.1 Planctomycetaceae bacterium
GCGGGTTGATGAAACGACAGTCACATTGGCCGTCACGTTCGCGACAGCCTCATGTTTTGAAAAAATCACTTGACGAAGTTTGGCCAGAGATCCGGCCCGTTTAACGCAGCGAATGGACCGGGCGGGAATCGAACCTGC
>DNWZ01000217.1 GCA_003506095.1 Planctomycetaceae bacterium
GATCGAGCACTTGCTTGCTACAAGGCGCTGTGCGAAGCGGGGCAAGAGTTTGGGTGCGTACCTTATCGCCTACCCACTCAAGCAATGGGTCTGCTAAAAACATCCCAAGCTCATTCTCACTGGAACCTAGTCCGCATATTCAAAACTGCGGTTGATCCAAACCAAATTCTTGCACCCGGCCGATATGATTCCATCTAAAAAGGTTCAATCATGATCAACCCTATTGAAGTGCTCCCAATTATCCTTGGACAGGCCTTGGCAACACAAACACTTGAAAGGATACCAGAGTGTAACACCGGTAGTGCTGTTATGGACGAGTCCGAAAGCGTCCTGCAATACAATGATGCGATGCAAAGCAAGCTCGCAATCGTTTATGCCGGCGCTTTAGAACGCATCCACCGAATACGACGCCGGACAACAGGCGGTCGAGCGATCGACCTTTGTTGCGGACCCGGACATTTTACACTTCTGCTGGCCAAATACTTTGATTATGAAGAAATCATCGGGGTCGACCTTTCGGCACCGATGGTTGCCGCTGCGAACCAGAATGCCCGTGATTGGGGGCTAGCGGATCGAGTGCGATTTGAGGTCGCAGATGCTACTAATTATGACGCTGAATCAGATTCGTTTGACTTAGTCACATGCAATGACGCTGCTCATCATCTACCCACACTTGGTGTCGTTGGGCAATTGGCTGCAGAGATGGACCGACTTGCTGATCCGCAAGGGTTAGTGCAATTATCTGACTTGGTGCGACTGAAGAGTCGGTCGATTACGAGTCGCTACACACAAATGATTGGTCAAGATTATTTGGACCGTGGCCTGACTCGTTTTCAGGATGACTTTTGCAACTCAATGCAAGCCGCATGGACCAGCGAAGAGCTCAAAACCGTAGTTCCGATTAAATCTCAAAAACGATGGGAGGGCCACCCGCAAAAACTTCTTCCTACGGTACAATTTCTGACTGGCTACCCAAATGATGGCGGACAAATCTATTTGAGAAAAGGCCTTCCTTGGACAACGGAGACTCACCCGGTTTCAAAATCATTTCAAATTGACTGGCAATTATTTCGCCGTCTCATTTGACATCACCGTTTAGTAAGAACCGTCTGTCTTGTTGAGTTTTGAAAAGCGTAGCGATATAAAGCATCTCGGTAAACAAAAAACGGGCGGCCGGAAATTCCAGCCACCCGAATATTAATTGACTAATTGACTCTACGATTGTCACACAGTGACAGACGAACGCAACCGTCGACGGAAAGTTTGAACACCACCGCCAACGGCAAGCATTGCAAAGATCGCAATTGAAGTCGGTTCAGGCGTGCCGTTAATGCGAATATCGCTTGCCGTACTATTCAGATTCCATCCGCTTGTAGAACTGAAATCTGCCGATACAAACGTGTTATCCAAGGCAATCTGAGCGCCCACAATATTGAAAGGGAAAACAGTCGGCAATGGACTAACCCTTAAGTCCTTAAATTCTGAAATTCCGGAAAAGTTTGCGAGAACATCTAGCCCAGCCCGCTGTTGGGAAAGAAGACCGGTCGTTGCGCTGAAAAAGTTTTCCATTCGCCCAAACCCCGCGAGTAACTCAACGCTCGAATTAGTGCTGTTCAAAGCGACGTTGAGGTCATTCACCCCACCTCGCGTAATGCGAGTTGCCTCAGTACTCACCATCGCATTGACGCCACCAGCGTACGTACCACTGAGCACGGCAACCAATGCATCGGGAGCAAGCGCCAGTTCTGCCGCGAAGTCAGTACTCAATACATTACTAAGATTAAAGCCCGGGGTAGAAACCAAGCCAAGCAGATTTGTATCAAGCTGCACAAGCGTTCCGGCAAAAACAGCGGCGATGAACTGATTGGCGCTCAAATTCGAAGTAACGCCACCCCCGGCAATTGGTGCTTCCGGATTGAACGGATTTTCTGACTCAACAATGTCGTTTTGAGACTGGTTCGACAGAATAAACCCAAAAACCGTATCGCCAGCGGCCGGGCCGGCAAGAATATTTCCGCTGTGAAACGCGCGTCCCACTGGGGATGTCGTCGTTCGAATATGGTCGACTTGACCATTAATCGTTAGCAGGCTAGACAGAATCCCTGCGTGAGCGGTCGACGCACAAATGATCGCGACCATTGAAAGCAAAAAACTACGTAACATTCTTAAACTCCAAAAACCTAGACTTAATACTTGCTAAAAACTGAAAGATTCAATGACCTCAGGATTTAGGATGGTTTTAGGAGACTCCCTAGCGCGGGATCGACGGGCAGAACCTCATTCGCGATTTTTAAAACGCACGACAAAAATAGATGAGGTCTGGATACGTCTTCTACCCCTACTGCCGCAGACTGGCTGTAGGTCTGGCTCACACTGACCGAGAAACCAGACATCCCGGACGACTCTCCTTGATGAAAATTGCCCTGCTTCTGCTTTTCTTGATGAAGGGGCTTTGACTCCACAGACATTAACGAGGCGTCCGGACCAATCACGGCAGGCGACTCGCCCAGCATCACACCGGCGTTTGCGCAACGTGCCGTTGCCAAAGCAAAAAGCGTGATAACGGTGAAGACGACGATCTTATGCATAGATGCATTCTAACGGTTCAGTACATTATGAGCAAGCGTTTGAGCTAGCTAACATTATAGATTTTACCGGAAAAAACCGAGCATTTTATACGATTATTTGTAGTATCCACGCATCGCGGTTTGATGAATGAGTCGCCGTGCTGGCTTAAGCTGATCAAGCACTGTGATCTTGCCTTGCCGACTCATGTAGATTTTTGGCTTTTCTCCGGCCACTGGGGTGTGGTGACGCGGAAAAGCTTAATCATTAACAGGTTCATTACTTACGTCTTTTTGTGGCAGGGGTGTTCAGTTGGTTCGATCGCGGCGGCAGATGCTATTTTTGGAATGCAGCAGCATGGTTAAACCATTGCCAACTGGTTTTTGCGGTTTAGCGCACCAAAGCTATTGCGACCTGGCCGGGACAAGCCCGACCGTCGCGGGAATGATGCTGGGCTGCGGTTAGCACATCAAACCCTTCGCGACGCTGCAGGGACAAGCCCTGCCGTCGCCGTAATGATGCTGGGCGGCCGTTAACGCACCTAACCCTTGGCTACGTGATCGCGACAAGCCCGACCGTCGCTAGGCGAGGTTGTGTCGCGATCCAACACACTCAAGCCATTAGACACTTGTGAGGAAAACTCGATTCACCGAATAACTCCGCCACTTATCGATCGTTGGTTTGTACGTTCTGGTCAAATCGACTACACGCACTTCGTAGTCCGTTCTGTTGTTTTACCAGAAACAAACAGGATGGCGACAACTGACAACGCGATTGCGGTCAGCCAGGGCGTATCGATCAGGGTGCCAAAACATCCCACTGCCGCAAATCCAATCAATGCCGTCGCTATGGCCGAGCGATCGATTCCCTGCAAACCACTACCCCAAACTAAACGATACGACCAACCGAGCTGTAATCCGACCGCCGCCAACAGGCCAAACAATCCCTGTTCGAACAGCAGGTGGACCCAAATATTATGAGCTCGCCACACACGGTGATCGTCACAAGTAAATGTCCATCCGTCGACGCTATTTGAAAAGTAATCTGAAATCAGCGACTGTCTCTCTAAGTCTGCAAAGTTCATGCGAACAGCCCCCAATTCCAGCGGGACGTCGCCGTGTGTGCTGATCGCGAATGATTCTGGACGCCAGGCTGAGAAAAGCGTCCGCCCTGCGTCTGCGTCTTGCGGTGACGCTAGCGCAACCATAACCGCCGTCGATGACGACGAAGGGATGACGCGGCTGTCGGAGTTGCAATCGTAGGACTGTAGCAATGACTTAGTACAGCGGCTGATCGTAATGCTGGGGCGGGATCCGCTGGTCGTTGGCACCGCCTTGGCATCAAGCGATAATGCCGCGGGACTTCGATTCGGAAAAATCATCCATCGTTCCAAGTAAAGTGGCCAACCCGGTTGCATAATGATGGTTCCACCACTACCACGGTCGTCCTGTTGCCAACGAACCGGTGGCGTCGGTCGTCCGCCTGCCGTTGCAACAAGTGTCGGCAGTGTTCCCAGCCCGTTGCCGATAATGAGACTGGACTTGCGGTCTCGCGTCAGAGCGACGCACGTTTGCCAATGTCGCCAGCGAACCAATAGGTCGGATTGCGATGTTTCAAAACGGGCTGAAATCGCTTCGCTATGCATCGCCAGACTAGCTCCACCGATCGCTAGCCCCAGCCCTATACCGATTATCATCAGTGCACGCTTCACGCGAACGCGACTTTTGGTTCCCACCGCCACCATGGCACCCGAAGAGGCCAGCGCAATTGACTGGGCTAACAAGACGACAATGGTCGCCCTCGACATGCTCGATAATCCGGCATGCAGGATTAGGACCGACAACAGCATCGGCCAAATGAATCTGGTCCAGCCGAGACGCTCGTCCCGCCGGTCGGTTGTTTCCAAATCGTGCCCGTCTCCGCCAAGCAACCGCTGTTTCCGATAAGTCTCCCGCCGCTGCATCAAGCCGCCATACCAAGCCATTGGTAAAGCAAGTACTAAGAATCCGTCGAGATGCTGGTCGCCGATGTGCATCGTCGCGA
>DNWZ01000810.1 GCA_003506095.1 Planctomycetaceae bacterium
CGGATTGAGATCGACATAGGTGGCGTACATTCCGAAGTGCCGTTTCTGCTGTTTTTCTGGAGTTTTTTGAGTGAAGCGACACCGCAACGACACCAAGTTGCTAGCATTAGTGGCAAGTCCGCCGATTGGAGCGGATGACGACACCCACCCAAGCAAGCGACGAAACCACACCCATGGCACAACCGATTGACAAGCCGAAGCGACCCGAGGGCTGCCCACTGTTTTTTCACGGCAACGGACAATGGGCACGGAAGATTCACGGCCGTTTCCGATACTTCGGCCGCGACCTGGACGCAGCACTGAAACGTTGGGCCGCCGAAAAGGATCACCTGCTGGCGGGACTTGAGCCGCCGCGTACCGATGGCGAGCCGTCGCTATCCGAGATCGCCAACTTGTATCTCGCCGATGTTCGTCAGCGGATGGCGGATGGCAAGATCCGAGCGGATCACGATCGTCATGTCGTCCCGCTGCTGACCCGTTGGGTTAATGCACTTGGAAAGGACGCCAGGCTATCGCGAGTCACCCCAGCGGGTTGGGCCAAGGTGCGACGGCAGATTGAGTTATCTGTCGATCAGACGACCCCCAGGGCCGCGACCACAATCAAGGCGGATTGCGCCCGTTCCATGGCCGTTCTCAACTGGATCAAGTTAAAACGGCTTGTGGTGAACGAGATCCATATTGCGGGAGCGTTCGACCCGCCGCCGATGCGTGAGCTAAGGATGGCCAAGACGGTAGCGGGAAAACGGCTTTGGGAACCCGCTGAGCTTCGCCAAGTGATTGAGGCGAGTTCGGTACTGTTTCGTCCCGTGCTGTTGCTGGCAATCAACGGGGCGTTGGGCATCGCGGACATCGGCCGAATAACCCGAAGTCAGATTACAGCCAGAACCGAATGTATCGACCTACCGCGCAATAAGACGGGGGTGGACCGTCGGATATGGCTTTGGCCGGAAACGCGGCAAGCGATCGCGGAAGCCGTCAGGAAGCGACCTACACCCGCTCGTCAGAAGTTCGACGACCGATTGCTGCTGACCCCCAAGGGCTTCCCATGGCATCACATACGGGCTGGGAAGCCAGTTGATACGGGATGTTCGACACTTAGCAAGACGATCGAGCGGGCTGGGATGACATCGACCCGAACACTCTACGATTGCCGTCGCTCGTTTCGGACGATCGCGGGCGAGGTTTGCGACCTGGAAGCCGTCAACTTTTGCATGGGCCATGAGGGGCCAGGCGAGGGCATCACATACGTTCAAAATGTCGGCGATGATCGTATCCGCCGCGTTTGCGAGCATGTTCGGGCGTGGTTGTTCGGATCGGTTGAAGGGGGTGACGTATGAACGAAAACGAAATCATCGCCGCGTTGCGAGTTCTTGCGGCCGACATCACCGACCTAGGGCCGTCACCGATCACGAAGGATGCAGCAATGAAGCTACTGAGAACGGAACCATTAAAAGGCGGTGTCCTGGTTCAATGGTTCAACCGCGAATCCGACCCACGCCGCAAGAAGATTTTGCGTGAGCTGATTGGCTTGACGGTTCGGGCTGGAATCGTTCACGACGCAGCGGCGATTGCCAAAGCGACCGATCAGCTATCGGCACTGGTGGACCGCATCGACGACACCACGGCGGAAGTATCGCAAGACCCCGACGACAAGCTAAGACTATCGGCGATTGACTGGTGGAACGCGGGTGCAAGTTGGCGTGAAGTTACCCGCAAAATGGGCCGAAGCGATGCACAGTCAAAGGCTACCGAAATGGAACTAAGACGATTCGCAGAAAAAAAATCCTTACCGATTCGCAAAGGAAAACCGGGGGCAAAGCGATCAGGCGGAATGGAACAATAGAACGTTCCATTCGTTAGTATTTCCACACCAAAACAAAAAACTATTCTTGATGCATCGGAGCCACATCCCTTGCGTCAGGAGTAGTTTTTTTATGTCCACAAAGCAGTATCTCACAGCGCCAGAAGCGGCCAAGATCGCAAGCTGCACTCCGCAGAAAATCAGGTTGCTTATCGAGGCCGGAAAACTGCCGGCGGTCAATACGGCCGTCAGCGACAAACGAGCCCGCTGGTCGATTCGTCTGATCGACCTGGAGGCGTTTCTTACACCCGCCAGCGTGGCCAAGGCGGAAGCCAGGAACCGAGCCGCAAGCCGCCGTCAGCGGATCGATCGCGACGTTCCAAAGGTGTTCTAAAGCGCAAAACGCCTCCGAGGGTTAACTCGAAGGCGTTTCTCTTATCTGACACAAACCCAGATGGCACTAGGTAGTTCAGGGAATGATAACCCAAACAGGGATAAAAGCAAACGCCCCGCGATCGACCGACGTTCGCGCGTTTCTTGAGATCCTTCATCAAGCGGGCGACGTGTTCGAGGTCCGTTCACCGAAATGTCCAGATCGGCCGGGCGGGACGTTTAAGTCCACGGCCGGCGGATACTTCATCGATCAGGCCGCAGCCGCAAAGCAGATCGAACAACTAGAACGCCTAGAACCGCCAGCGGTTTATGCCACATTGAACCCAGTCAATCCCGCGTTGATTGGCAGGGCCGCGAATAGGGTGGTTCACAAATCCGATAAGACCACATCGGACGCGGACATCACAGGCCGCCGCTGGTTGTTCGTTGATATCGACTCTAAGCGGCCGTCAGGAGTGTCGGCAACGGATGGTGAACTAGCCGCCGCCGATGCACTATCGGACGCGTTGCTAGGCGGGATGCGGGCCGGCGGATGGCCGGAACCATTGCAAGGCGGTTCGGGCAATGGTCGCTATCTGCTATGGCGCGTCGAGTTGCCGAACGATGACGAGTCAACCGGGTTGGTCAAGTCCGTCTTACATGAGTTCGGGATGCTATACGACACCGCCGGCGCGGAGGTCGATTGCTCTACGTTCAACGCGTCGAGGATCATAAAGGTACTCGGCACAACGAGCCGCAAAGGTGATGCGGTTATCGGCATCCCAGGCATTGAGGATAGACCGCATCGGCAAAGCTGGTTCATTTCACCTGCTGAGCCGTTGCAAATTGTTCCGGTCGAAATGCTGACCGCCCTGGTTGCCAAGCCGCAAGCCGACGACCCGACCGAGGAACCGCAGCCGCAGCACAAGGCATCGTCGGCGGGTGGTTCTACTCGTCAACGTGCCGTTAAGTACATCGCCAAGATGGACCCGGCGATATCTGGTCAAGGCGGTGGCAAGCGATTATTCGCGGCCGCTTGCAAGGCAATCTATCGGTTCAAGTTGTCAGACGCGGAAGCGCTGGACGTTTTGCAGGAAGCGTATAACCCGCGATGCGTCCCGCCATGGGATGACGTTGGTTTGAACCGAGCGATTGCCGCCGCCCACGCCAAAGGCAAGCCCGAAGCGTCAGACGACGACCCTAGCGGCGATGGTCAACAGCGTGAACCGCTGGGCGATGTCCCGCCGGAAAACGTCGCGAATGAGTTCCTGGGAGATCAATTGCGGGATGGCGTTCTAACGCTTCGGCATTGGGCAGGAAGCTATTGGAAATGGCAAGACGGCCGATATATCGAACTGTCCACAGGCGACGTTAAACATGACCTAGTGAAGCAACTGCAACAAGGGTATTCGGACATCAAGACCAGCGATGTCGGAAACGTATTGCTAAACGTGGCCGCCGGTTGTTCCGTGATGTCGTGCCGTCCTATGCCGTCATGGTTAGACGGCGGTGATGAGATCGCTAGGACCTGGAGGGCGGAAGATGTTCTAACGACGCGGAACCATATCGTACACCTGTCGTCTTTGGTTGGTGGCAAATCGCCATACTCGATTGCCGCGACCCCGAGTTATTTTAACTCCATCGCGACCGACTACGACTTCACCACTGACGCGCCTAAGCCGGTGCGGTGGCTGCAATTTCTTGACGAGCTATTCGGTAATGATGTCGAGTCAATTGAGTTGCTTCGCCAGTGGTTCGGCTATTGTCTGACACCCGATACCCGGATGCATAAGATCCTGCTAGCCGTTGGTCCGCCGCGATCAGGGAAAGGGACGTTTGCGAGGGTCCTAACGTCGCTGATCGGCAAAGAGAACACTTGCAGCCCCACGCTGGCAGGATTGGCTACCAACTTCGGCATCAGCCCATTGTTGGGCAAAACCTTAGCGATCGTGGGCGATGCTCGATTGTCAGGGCGGGTGGACGTTTCCGCGACCACGGAGCGACTGTTGAGCATCAGCGGTGAGGACTTGCAGACGATCGACCGGAAACACAGGGAGCCGGTGACGACGCAACTGCGGACCCGGTTCATGATTCTGAGCAATGAGCTACCACGCCTAAACGATTCGTCGGGAGCGCTTGCCAATCGGTTGCTAATCCTGAAGTTTACGAGATCCTTTCTCGGCAATGAGGACCTGAGCTTACAAGCCGCATTGGATGCTGAGCGGGCTGGGATTTTGCTATGGGCAATCGGCGGGTGGGCATCGCTTCGGAATCGAGGTCGGTTCGTCGTGCCGGAATCGTCCCGCGACCTAGCCGCACAGATGGCGGACATCGCCAGTCCGATCACCAGTTTCGTCGAGGACTGCTGCGAGCTTAACCCACGGTCGAGTTGCGGGCTTGATTCGTTGTATGAATCGTTCCGCAACTGGTCCGAGTCAAACGGCATCGGACACCCGGTCAGCAAGCCGATTTTTAGCCGCGACCTGAGCGCCGCATTTCCGAGCCTATCAAGGGTCAGATCCGCAGCCGGTGGCGGTGCCGTGCATCGTCGGACCCTGGTCAATGGGATCGGCTTAGCGGTGGGCGGGGGAGGGTTCTAGCCCCCGTTGGGAGGGTCCAATGAGCCAGGGTAGCCAGGGTACCCGCCAGGGTCCAAGCCAGGGTCAACAGAGGTTTTAACCCGTAATTTACTTATCCGAGCCAGGGTATCCAGGGTCTTACAAACAAAGTAGCAAAAGC
>DNWZ01000094.1:0-5775 GCA_003506095.1 Planctomycetaceae bacterium
TGTTATTGCTTGGGGATCACCAGCGTCGACCCTTCGCGTGGCGATTTGTTGTTTGAAAGATTTATCAGTCGCGAACGGAACGAAGCACCCGATATTGACGTCGATTTTGAACACCAGCGGCGCGAAGAGGTGTTGCAATATTTATATGAAAAGTATGGTCGCGATTCGGCTGGGATGACAGCGGCAGTAACCACCTACCGCGCTCGCAGCGCGCTGCGCGAAGTCGGCAAGGCACTCGGCGTATCGGCCGATCGCATCGACGCGCTGGCAAAGCTAGTCGGCAGCTACAGCGTCGAACTGCAATTCGCCGATCGATGTCGCGACGTCGGCATCGAAACGCAATCGCCGATCGGCCAGCGGTTTGTCGAGTTGACACTCACGTTGATCGGCTTTCCGCGGCATTTGTCCCAGCATAGTGGCGGCATGGTGATGACTGCAGGCAGTTTGTGTGAGCTCTGTCCCGTCGAAAACGCTTCGATGCCCGGCAGGACCGTCATCCAGTGGGACAAAGACGACCTAGATGAACTGGGGATCTTGAAGGTCGATGTACTGTCGCTAGGAATGCTGTCGGCCATTCGACGCTGTTTTGAATTGGTCGAGAAACATCATAACCGCAAGCTCACACTATCGTCCGTCCCGCCCGATGACACCGCGACTTATGATATGATTTGCGAAGCGGATACGATCGGAGTTTTTCAGATCGAGAGCCGAGCGCAGATGAGCATGTTGCCTCGATTGCGGCCGCGTTGCTTTTATGATTTGGTGATCGAAGTTGCAATCGTTCGCCCTGGGCCGATCCAAGGCAATATGGTTCATCCGTTCTTGGCGGCGCGCGAGAATCCGTCGCTTGCGAAATACCCGACCGAAGCGATCCGCGGCGTGTTGGAAAAAACGCTGGGTGTCCCTTTGTTTCAGGAACAGGCGATGCGATTAGCCGTCGTCGCCGCTGGGTTCACTCCGGGCGAAGCCGATCAACTGCGGCGTGCCATGGCGGCATGGCGACGTCCCGGAGTGATCGATCGGTTTCGTACCAAGTTGATCGAGGGGATGGCGGCAAACGGCCTGACGGGCGAGTTTGCTGAGCATGTGTTTAACCAGATTCGCGGTTTCGGTGAGTATGGCTTTCCGGAATCTCACGCTGCCAGTTTCGCATTATTGGTTTATGCATCCTGTTATCTTAAACGACATTATCCGGCGGCGTTTTGTGCGGCGCTGTTGAACAGTCAACCGATGGGTTTTTATGCCCCGTCGCAATTGGTGGCCGATGCGAAACGCCACGGTGTCGAAGTGTGTGCGCCGGATGTAAACCGCAGCGACTGGGACTGTACGCTTTTTGCAAACAGCCAATCAGCGACCGCTGCGAACAAGATGGGTCCAATGGCGTTGCGATTGGGTCTGAGAATGATCAAAGGACTGTCTGTCGAATCGGCACAGCGAATTGTCGACGAGCGGAATGCGGCCGGTGAGTTTCTCGATTTGGCCGATTTGAAGCGCCGTGTCGGGTTGTCCCAAGGTGTGTTGACGATTCTTGCTGATGCCGATGCGCTGGCCAGTCTGACTCGCGATCGCAGAGCGGCGATCTGGCAATCGTTGGCTCAAGAGAAAACATCCTGCCACACGCCGCTGCTCGATTCATTGGATGGCGAAGGCGATGATTTGGTCCCTGATGAATTGTTGCCGATGGCGCCAGAGGATGAAGTGCAGGCCGATTACCAGACGACGGGGCTGAGTTTAAAGGCACACCCGATTTCATTTTTTCGCGATTCGCTGCAGAGTCGCGGCTGTGTGACCGCGGCGGATTTGGCAAATTTGCGAGACGGAAGGCGAGTGCGGGTTGGTGGGATTGTGTTGTTAAGACAGCGGCCCAGTACAGCGAAGGGTGTTACGTTTGTGACGTTAGAGGACGAAACAGGGCCGGTTAATTTGGTCCTGTTTGCTGCAGTTTGGCAGCGTTTTTTTCGTGTGGCGAAAACGAGTAATGCGTGGTTGGTTGAGGGTGACTTGCAGAATCAGAAGGGCGTGATTCATGTGGTGGTTGGTAATATCGAAGACTTGGGTGAGGAGTTGAACGGGATTAAGGTTTCTAGTCGGGATTTTCGGTAGGGGGTTTGGGAAGTGTCTTACTGATCGGCGGAGCGACCAGCGACCTTTTTACTGATCGGCGGAGCGATCAGCGACTTTGTTTGTAGGTTTCGATGTGGGTTTCTCGCATCGCGATTCCGTCGTGTACGAAGCAGGGCGGGTCGTCGTATTTTAGTAGGCGAAGGCCAGAAAGTGTCGATGCGGAAACAAGCTGCATCAGTTCGTCTTTTGCGGGAACGAACTTGACCACCGCTCCAGGACCGGAAAGTTCGGGAGTCGAATGCTCTTTTTCGCCACTTAACATCTGCAGCAGCAAACGACCGCCGGGCTTGAGGACTCGTGTCGCTTCGGCGATCAACCGCTGGCGGTCTTCCGGCAAAGTTGGCAGGTTGAAAGAGCCACGCAAGTGCACCTCATCCACTGAATCATCACACGCGTCGATGCGAACGGGGATCGGTGTACCGAGACGATGCTGCCAGACGACGGCGTCATCGGGCAGGGTGCTGCTGGTCATCACTTCCAAGCTCTGCCCAACGCCTCGGCGGTCGAGCGAATCGTCATCCAGTGTATAGAATTCCCATAAGGTGTTATCTGGGTCTTGAACCCAAAACTTCGTCTGCTTGGCATAGCAGCATTCCACGCCTTCCTCTCGTTGCGAACGCACACCTCGTTTCTCAAGCCGCTCTTGCGTGGCCACCAATTGACGCGCGTTCCCGAGCCGGATTCCTAAGTGGTTGAGCGTGCCGCCGCCCGATTTTCCATTGGGTTCAAGCGAAAGAACCAGTGGCGGTTGGTCTGTTTCAAACTTGGCATAGTCGCTTCGTTGTTTCGCTGGCGAGCGATCAAACAGAATCTCATAGAAACGAACGGATCGTTCTAAGTTGGTAACGTTCAATGAGATGTGAAATCGAACCAACGGAACGATTGTCGGCAGAGAGATACTTGTAGTCATGAAATGATTCCTGTTCGGATAAGTTCTTATGTGGATTGAAGATTCGATTTTGGCATGGGCGTGAGTGCTGCGGTTGCCGCCATGACAAGTGTAAGAACAGCCAGTATCAAAAAAATAAATGTATAGGATGTGGTGGCTCGCTTGCTAGCCGAGAAGACGATCGGCCCAGCCGCCGATGCAAACACGGTTAGCATTTGGGCGACGCCTTGGATTCGTCCTAGTTCGCGATTTCCGTACAATTTACCCCAAGTCGTGAAAAACAGCAGGGCCACAGCCCCTGATGCGATGCCTAGGCCGACGCCGTACGTGTAGGCATGCCAAACTTGGGTGGCTTGGGTCAGCCCGACCAGCGAGATCGAAGTTACAAACAGGCATACCGCCAATAATCGGTTCAGAGGCACATAATTAACAAGCCAGCCGAAAAAGAATTTCGCACAAACGGCGACGACTGTAACGACAGACAAGATGTTAAAGTACAAGTCGCGATCAAATCCACGTTCGCTGAAGATATCTTCATTAAATAAAGCGACGCCTGAATAGATCATCCCCCACAACGAAATCGTCAAACTGAATGTCCAAAACGCAGGCGTGCGAAGTGCTTGGGAAAGTGTAAAACCCGTTGTTTCGGAACCTGCTTGGATCGTTTCGGGCGACGAGCTCTTTGATCGCAGCAGCGTTCCGCACAGCGAAATCGCAATAAGCGAGAATCCGATGCCGGCCCAAATGGTACGCCATGAAGCGTCGTCCCAAGTGAACGCCCAACCGACACCTTTGATTAATCCCAAATGAAACGGGGCCGAAAGAACGGAGTACCACGCCATCGCCATTCCAAGCCGTTGGGCGGAGAATGATTTCGCGACAATCGTGATACTTACAACCGAAAGCGCGCTCTGGCCAAGGCCTCGCGTCAAAGTAATCGCAACCGCCAGTGCCCACAAACTGCTGACCTGGCTCATCCCAATCACGACCACGCCCAACAAGATAAGATTCACGGCCAAAACCCATCGTCGATCGTATCGGTCAAAAAGCCATCCGATCGGGATGCAGAAAGCCGATCCGATGATTGTCGCCCAGAAATTGATGGTTGCAAACAGAACTCGACCATCGGGCGTCGACAATTGAAAGTCTTTCAGCAGTGGTTCTGTGACCATTCCCAATCCATGCGTGCGGCCTGGGTAAGTCGCTGCCATTGCGATGGCACCAACCAGCACGACGATAAAGTCTGCATACCAATCGTCCGACCGTTGCTTGGAATCGATGGCAATTGTCGCGGCACTCATTCGAAGAACAGCTCGCTGCGACGCGGTTCAGGATACCTTGCGCGGATCCAATCGTGAAACTTCTTGTAATGCGATTCGTACTGGTCTCCCCCGTCAGACAACGCGTTGTAGCTGATAAAGTAGCCGCGGCGGGCGATCCCACTCAGGTTAGCGGCTGACTGGTGAGGAACAAAGCACGAGAAAATCGCCATGTCACCCCGGTCCATCACTAAAGACTGGGGATCGTTTGGAAATTGATTCGAATCAAGAACGTGATGCTGTGTATCGTAAGGCGAAAGATAGCCGCGTTTGTGCTCGCCCAAAAAGAACTCTGTCGCACCGCTGGTTTCGGTAAACGGATCGATCGCAATCAGGATGGTCATGAATGTTTGAGGAAATCCGGGCCAACTGATCCAATCTTGATGCAACGTCGCTCCGCTGGCCCCTGGAGGTTTATAGATTAATTTGTCCTTAAACAGACAAGCTGGTTCGCCGTAGATGTCGCTTAATGGTTGCAATATCCTTCGGTCTTGCGTCACCTGTCGCGCGACGTCAGAAAGATCGACAAACGGATCAAACTTTTCGAAAACCGGTTCTCCGCTTTCGTAATGACGTGTGAACCGCGTTCTCAGATTGTTCTCATTCAACAGATGCGAGTTTGATTTCAGCACGCGATCCGCATCGTCAGCTAACTGCTGAATCTCGCACTGGCTGAATAGACCGCGGATCAACAACACGCCGTCGCGGTGATAATCGGCCAATTGATCTTGCGACAATTGCCACTGCGTTGACTCGATCGTTCTCGTGTTAGAAGTCATGTTGAATCACTTCCCCGCCAATCCGAGTTGCAAGATTCCGCCAAATCGCAATGTCGATCGAATCGGAAAGAAAGCGTGTGCTGCCGTCACAGAACCAGGTCATAACGCCAGCGGGATGGTTGCTGCGGGCAGTGCTCAGTCCGTGGCCAGAACTGCGCGTCAGTGGATCGGTGCCTATGAAGTTTGCAACACAGTCTGGGTGAACTCGATCGTTTGGCGGGTAGTAATGGTTGTAGCTGGCGCATCTCGGTTCGCCAGCAACCCAGGTGTATCCGCGGCGTTGATTGAAATTGACACGCAACGATCCGTTGCAGTTGGCGTCGTTGGTTTCCGCGCCTGGATTGACATACATCCGCTGCGGTCGAATCTCGGCTCGCGATGCAACGGTTGTCGACTCAGGCCCATCGCCGAGCAATCGTTCCGATGCTCCCACCGTGTTGCTGGTTCCATCTTTAATGTCCGTCAGTCGAATGTTGGCTCGTGCATAGAACACGCCATCAGCATCCCATGGCGAACCGAGCCAGCCTGTTCTGCCGCGCGTGGTTCCAGTACCAAGACAGAATGCATAGTTCGCCGGCGATAGATCGCCATTGATCCCATAAGCATTGCTTGCGACAGCGGTCCCTTTATCGCTGGGGCACAAGAATATCGGTACGAATGTTTG
>DNWZ01000094.1:5814-6037 GCA_003506095.1 Planctomycetaceae bacterium
AGGTACGGAGTCAGCAACGCCAGCGTTCCCCACAGATCGAAATAGGCTGGTGCGCCGCCGATCGACTGGGCTCGATAGGCAGGTGGAAGCACTCTCAAAGCCGACTCGTGATGATGCGCAGCCAAGCCGAGTTGTCGAAGATTGTTACCGCATTGCATGCGTCGTGCTGCTTCGCGTGCCGCCTGGACCGCGGGCAAAAGCAGGCCAACCATAACGCCGATGA
>DNWZ01000021.1:0-13495 GCA_003506095.1 Planctomycetaceae bacterium
CAGCATTTCGAAGAACGTGTGGTGGAAGGCCGTTCGTCCGACGTTGTCGATATCGCCGGTGCGAAGGCATTTTTGACAGGTGGTGGCGCGTGTGAAGTCTAGCTTTACCTTGCCCAGGAAGTGATCTTTGAACTGGTTCATCCCGGCGGGGGTGAACAAGACGGATGGGTCCCAAGTGGGGACCAGCACATCGCTGGCCTGTCGGACGCAGCCCTTGGATTCGAAAAACGCCAGGTACTTTTCTCGTAATTCGTCTGTCTTCATTGCTGGCGCTGCCGGTTAGTTCTGGTTCTAGGGTGTGGAAAATAGGAGTTCGAATCCGCCAAACAGTTGCGATGATAGCGATCGTCGTCGATTGCCGGAACCGAACATCGGGCTGACAATTATCGTTTGGCAACCAATCGCTGGCGGACCTACCCCGAACCCGGGCACTGTGTTAACGTTCCCAAGACTGGGTCGCCTCGTTTTGTGGCAATCCGAGGCGCTGTTTGTCCTCTTTTTCGGAATTGTGTGACGTTGAACCGATCGCTGATTACCCCACGAACGCTTAAAGGCTTTCGTGACTACCTGCCCGAGGCGATGATCCCTCGCGAGCGGTTGATGCAAACTGCACGAGAAACGTTTCGCTCGTTCGGGTTCGCACCGATCGATACTCCGGCGCTGGAATACTTGGAAGTCCTGTCGGGCAAAGGCAGTGACGAGACCGATCGCCAGCTGTACCGATTCACCGACAACGGCGGTCGCGATGTCGGCATGCGATTCGATTTGACCGTGCCGCTGGCTCGGTTCGCGGCCCAGCATATCGCCAGCTTGCAGGTGCCATTCAAACGTTATCACATCGCCCCGGTTTGGCGCGGCGAGAACACCCAAGCGGGCCGCTATCGCGAGTTCGTGCAGTGCGATTTTGATACGATCGGCACCGAATCGGTAATGGCCGATATCGAGATGGTGGTTGTGATCGACGCGCTGATGTCGGCGATTGGGATCGATGGGTTTAAGATCCGCATCAACAACCGCCAGATTTTGACCGGTGTGCTGGAAAGCCTCGGTTTGCAAGATCACAGCGTCGCGGTGCTGAGGTCGTTGGACAAGTTGCCGAAAATTGGTCGTGAAAAAACGGCAGAAGAAATGGTCACCACGGCCAAGATTTCCGCTGATCAAGCCGACGCAGTCTTGCGATTGGCCGAGTGTATCGGAACGCCCGATCAGGTTTTGGCGACGTTATCGAACATCGCAGGCGGAAACGCCACGGCGGACCAGGGGATCGAGCGATTGAGCCAAATCGTCAGCGGCGCGATCGCTGGCGGGGCAAAGGCCGATCGGCTGCAGCTTGACGTTTCGATCGCTCGCGGATTGGACTATTACACCGGTGTGATTGTCGAAACGTTTTTGGACGATCTGCCGGCGATTGGCAGCGTCTGCAGTGGCGGTCGATACGACAATTTGGCCGAACTCTTCACCAAACAACACTTGCCCGGCATCGGTGCGTCGCTCGGTTTGGATCGTTTGCTGACCGCGATGCAGCAGCTTGAACTGTTGCCGCGAGTCTCCACGCCAGCGCCCGTGTTGATCACTTTGTTCGATGCAGATCGGCGTGACGATTATTTGCGTATGGCCGCAGCCCTGCGAAGTCATGGCTTGGCGGTCGAAGTCTATTCGGAACCGAAGAAGCTGGGTGCCCAGCTAAAGTATGCTGATGAAAAAGGTTTCGAAGTCGCGATTGTTGCTGGCACCCAGGAGTGGGAAGCTGGCAAAGTGCAAGTTAAAGATTTGAAGCGAAAGATCGCGATCACGGCTGATTACCGGCACGATCGGCCGGACGATTTGGTGGCCGCGATCCGATCGGTTTTAGACGAGTCGACCCAGCCTCGGATTGCCGGGACCTAGGTCGCGTCGGACGAATCCGTCTTTAGAATATGGCAATGAATCCAACCACACCCACGACTCAGGCCGACACTGGCTCGACCACCAACGACACCGCTACAGACTCGCAATCACCGCTGAATCGTCCTTCGGATCTGCGGTTGTTGATCGTCGATAACGAAGCCGCCCATGCGCGGGCGATGACCGAAAGCCTGGAGAAGATTGGCTATAAATGCGAAGTCGCGACGCGCGGGCCCGATGCCGCTAAGTTGATCGAACGCGAGACGTTTGACATCATCATCACCGACATGGTGATGAACGACGTCGACGGGATGCAGATTCTTGGCCTAGCCAGACAGCGTTTGCCCGATTGCGAAGTCGTTCTAGTCACTGGGCATGCCAGCGTGCCGCTTGCGGTCGAAGCGATGCAGAAGGGGGCTTTCAATTTTCTTGAAAAGCCGATCACGCCAGCGCGACTAAGAGCGATCGTTGAAAAGGCGGCCGATGCCGTTGGGCTCAAGCGAACCAACACGGAACTGCGGCAACGTTTGGACGAACGATTCGGATTCGAAGGGATCATCTACACCAGCGCCGCGATGCAAAACGTGCTCGATCGTTTGCGCAGGATTGCTGCGACCGATGCGACCGTTTTGATTACGGGTGAAAGCGGCACGGGCAAAGAGATGATTGCCCAAGCGATTCACCAAAACAGTCCACGTCGGGCCAAGAGAATCGTGGCGCTCAACACGCGCGCGGTCAGCGAGCATTTGGTTGAAAGCGAATTGTTTGGTCACGTCAAAGGTTCGTTCACCGATGCAGTCAGCGATCGTGTCGGCGCGTTCGAGTATGCAAACGGCGGAACGTTGTTCCTGGACGAAGTCGGCGATATGCCGATGAGCACCCAGATCAAACTCTTGCGAGTCTTAGAAGAGCACAAAATCACGCGGGTCGGTGACAACAAACCGATCAAGGTCAACGTCCGTTTGATCTCGGCAACCAATCGGCCTCTCGAACAGATGGTCACCGACGGAACGTTCCGCAACGACCTTTATTTCCGTTTAAAAGTCGTCACGGTTGTCTTGCCGCCGTTGCGAGACCGGCGCGATGATGTGATCCCATTGATGGATCATTTTCGTAAGACTTTTTTGCGACGTTATGAGAAACCGGCATCGCATTTTACGCCTGCCGTTACAAAACTATTTTTCTCGTATGACTGGCCGGGCAACGTTCGCCAACTGCGTAACTTTGTCGAAACGATGGTCGTGCTCGATACCGATGGCGTGCTGGGCGAAGACGACTTGCCGCCCGAATTGATGGATCCCGATACAACTGTATCGGATGCTTCGCCGTCGCTGGCGATCGGTGGCGGAATGATGTCCGAGTCAGCATTGTTGGGGCAACCGCTTGCGGCGATCGAGAAATGGGCGATCGAAGAAACGCTGCGTCTGACCGGCGGAAACCGCGAAGAAGCGGCCAAGGTGCTCGGTATCGGCGCGAGAACACTCTATCGCCGTTTGGATCAATACAAGAAAGACGACCCCAATTGGAATGAATCCGACTTTGCCAGCGACGAGGATTAACCGTTGTTTCTTGATGACAATCTAGGAACCTGGCGTTTTGGTAGCGGCCGTTTGAATTTCGGTAGCGGCCTGGCGCAGCAGGACGAGCGCGGCTTCGACCAAAATCTCACCACCGCCCGGCTGTAGATTAGAGTTCGTGACCTCATAACTGCCGCCCGCATACGCGGCACGGTTGGGCACATAAATCGTCTCAACGGCACCAGCCAACTCGATGACAAACGTCGTTTTGAAAGGCGATCCCTGCTTGATCGCCAAGCCGAGTTCGACAAACACCTCGCCAGGAACGCAAACGATGGCGACGTCTTGACCGAGCGTCATCACCGTCACATCCACCGGCAACGTTTCGCCAATACCGCCCAACGCGCGACTGAGCCCCCATGAAATGTGGTCCACCGAATTGGCATGTGGTTGAGGGTGCCGCAAATGGTCGAGGATCACTTTCTTATAAGCTGTGACATGTTCGAAAAAGTCGACGCTCTCCCGGCGATTGGCCTTGGCGAGTATCTCAATCGAATGGCCCACCTGCTCTGCCGTTGATTCTTGCAACGGTAAGCGGACGATGTTCGACTTAACGACCAATTCTGGCCGCTCGATTCGCTTCAATTCAGGTAAGTGCTTTCGAATCGTATCGCCGATCGAGTTGCCAATCACTTCGGCACTGTTGCGATTCTTGCTCGCAGGGTCGGCGTGATTGATGTCGCCACAACAACCGGTGCCGAATATCGATACCAAATCGGGGCCAAGCTCTTTTTGTAATGTTTGCTCAATGAAGAACGGGTAGTCCGCGCTCCATTTCATCCCACCGACCGTGTCAAGGTGCAGGGCAAAGTTGCTTAAAATACCAAGCGGTTTACCCGTCTGGTCGCGAACCGCCAACAACGCCACCTCCGGATCGATCGGCCCCGCAGCACGGACGACCTCAGGGTTAGCGTAACTTTGCCAAGTCTTCACACTGCCATCTCGCATCACCCATCGCCGATTGAACGACACCGGCGTCATTTGGGTCGCGGCACCGAACTCCAGCATCACGGGGGCCACTGCCGCGTGGGCCTTCACGATCGCTGCGACAGGGCCACTGATCAGTTTGGCGATGTAGTCTGACCGCAACGGGTCTCGACGCTCCCCGCCAAGATTCAGATACAACTCTTTCATATAGTCGGGGGCAGTATGCGAATGCGTCGCCGACACGACGATATTTGCCGCAGGGATACCCGTCTGCTCGGACGCCGCGTTGCGTATCGCACGGGAAAGGTCGGTCGCAATCCCGATCAAATCACACACGACGAGCGCCGATTGCGTGTTGGCGCCGCGAAACACAATCGCTTTGGCCTTCAGCGGATCGATCGTCCCCTCGGCCAAACGTTCGTGGTAGTAACCCGCCATCGGAAACCCGGTCGGCGGTGTGATATCCGCTTCGGCAACGCCGACCCGCAGCGACTGGGAATCCACCTCCGCAGCAACCAACCCGAACGAATCGAATAAGAAAAAGGCGGCGATCAGAACGACGCGATGGCGGGGCAGAAAATTCATCGGAGGCTTGCCAAACTTTCGTATGGCCCAAGAGGCGGATTTACGATGTGTGATTGATCATCGTAGAAGCGTCGACACCACCGATCTACCGATCCCCCCGAAAGCAGCATCAGCCTTGCATCGTCTCGCTCGCCACACGCATCACATTACCACCGATGATTTTGCGAATGTCATCATCGTTGTAACCTCGTTGAACCAGACCAACAGTAAACAACGGCCAATTCGTCCAAGCCAGACTGCTGGTCATTTCGGCCGTCGAACGAAACGGATCGACAGGCCACAAGGTTCGAAAGTCATCGCGTCGCTTACGCATCGCTGGCACTTTTCTCTGTTCTTCGCCGCTGTTCTGAGCGGAATAGGCAACGTCCGTTCCAATCGCAACATGATCGACGCCAAAATTCTTAGCAACATGATCGATATGATTCAGCAACATGAGCAGGTTTCCATCACCTAACAAAAATTGCGGAATGCAACAAATCCCGACCAAACCACCGCTGTCACAAATCGCGCGAATTACGGGATCGGGTTTGCTGCGAGGGTGAGGGTTGGGGTTCAAGGCAGCACAGGTTGTATGGCTAGCAACGACAGGTTTTGAAGACGCTTTCGCAGATTCTAAACTCGTCTTCCATCCTGAATGTGCACAGTCTGGAATCACGCCGACGCGATTCATTTCTTTAATCACTTCGCGGCCAAAATCGCTCAGCCCACCGTCGGACGGTTCGCCACTGCCATCACCAATCATGTTGCGACGTTGATAGGTTAGGTGCATCATCCGAATCCCTAATTGATAAAAGATTCGCACATACCGCAATTCGTCGGCTACCGAAACCCACTGCTGAGTCAACGGGACTCCGTTGCCCGTCATATAAAGACAATGTTGGCGGTTCGCTTTAGCCTGTTCGATGTCGCCAGGCACCGACGCTTTGGTCACAAAACCTCTCATCATATCGGTGACGAATGTGAACCTCGCCAATCGCTTAATCAACACCAACGGGTCTTGGCATTCTTCGCCAGCATTTTGAAAAACACATGTCACCCCCGACGCACGCCACGCATCCCGATACTCTTGCTGTTGTACCGCATCGGTAACGCAACGCGTCATCGACATCTCTTCGCGCAGATCCTTGATCTCCATGTCCGATGCCCCAGCCTCGACCTCCCTTGCGACCGCCGCCCCATCAATTGCCGCACGGGGCGAAAAGCCATAGCTGTCAAAAACGATCGACTCGGCGTGCAGCCTTAAACCTCGTTCGAGTTCAATTGCAGAAGGCTTCAGAAGACCAAGCCCGGTTTCCCGTGCCGACGAAATACTCGGGTTCAATCGTTCCGTTAGCCATTGCGTTGCGGCAGTCGATCGGTCGGCAATCTCATCCGCCAAACCACTTTGTGACCGGCTGGTATATCCGACGCATGTCAACGCGCCGGCCAGTTGTAGAAAAGATCGTCGACCGATCGTTGATACACCTGACCTGATAACGCTCATATCAACACTCACATTCAAAGCAGGGCTTCTAGAGGACGGATTGTGGCACGCGATCTTTATTCGGCTCGCACTCGATGAAGTCTAGCAGAAGCGAAAACGATCCTGTTTCACGCGGCGAAATCCTTCGGGCTAAACCGCCAGCCGACTAGTTTACTTCGCTGCATCGCCCCTACTAAGGGAGGGCACTGAAGTGCACTTCTCGGGTTATCCGTGCATTAAATCAGGCTGATGACAGTTTGGCAGCATGGTTCGTCATCCGCTTGACGCCAAAGAACGGTCACGAATGACACTTTTATCCCCACACACTTATTTCTAATCAATATCTTAACCCTAGAAATGCACGAAAACGCAAGCCGAGCGTCGTAGGCCGGTTCAGCCGAGGGGTTCCAAGGCACGACCTTTGCTTTCGCTAGATAATTAACGTGCAAATGAACTGTACTTCCTTTCGAGGCGGTTGCCGGATCGGAAACCACTCAGCGACCTCACTTCCCCCAAAAGCATTGCCTAGGAGTCGCAGGCGAAAAAATCGTTAAACTTTCCTCAGAATTGCCAGATTACTCATCTTGATTGCACAGCGGATTAGGCAACCTGGACTTTGTACCGATCAATGATATTGGCTGTGTCCCAGCCGTTAACCTCCCACCACCGCTTTCGACGCTGCCGAATACCTTCCTCGCCGGTCACGCATGGATATCACTGATAACTCCCCTCAATGCCCGCTCGACCAACCGCCACCGGCGCGTCTGGAAACGTTCGTCGAAATTGCGAAGTGGCAAGCGGAACGGATCGCTGGTGCGACAGCGTTTACGTTTTTAAATCCGAGTGAGAACGCGTCACAAACGATCGACTACCAAACGCTTGACCAACGAATTCGTGCCGTCGCAGCCGTGTTGGCACAAAGCGGCGATCGCGGTCAGCGCGTTTTGATTGTCCAGCAACCCGGCATTGAATACATCACTTCGTTGTTCGCTTGTATGTACGCGGGGATGGTGGCGGTGCCGGTTTATCCGTTGGACGTGTTCCGACTGCGTCATACTTTGCCACGATTGCAAGCGATTACACGTGACGCAGATGCACCGATCATGTTGACCAGCGGAGCGTCACTGGGCGGTGGGGCCAACAGCGGTAACGCGTCGACCGACGCGCGTTCCACTGCCGGACCATTGTGGGAATTATGTCAGCAAGCCGTGATTTTCACCGATGAAATCGATACCGCGATGGCTGCGGATTATCGCCACTTGTCGGTCGCGGCGAATGATCTTGCGATCCTGCAGTACACGTCAGGAACGACCGACAAACCGCGGGGCGTCGCCCTTTGCCACCGCCACCTACTTGCCAACGCTCAACAGATCTACGGCGAATACCACGTGCCTGACGCCGTTTGCGTGTTCTGGCTGCCTCCGTACCACGACATGGGATTGGTCGGTGGATTGCTGTTGCCAATGTTCGCCGGCCGGCACAGCGTGTTGATGAGCCCAACATCGTTTGTTCAACAACCGATCGCATGGCTTCAGGCGATTTCGAATTATCGCGGAACAACAACGGCAAGTCCCAACTTTGGCTACGAGTTGTGCCTAAAGAAGATCAGCGACGATGCGTTGCAGGCGCTGGACCTGAGCAGTTTGCGCGTGGCGATCTGCGGCGCTGAGCCGATTCGTGCGACGACGATGCGAAGATTTTCTGCACGTTTTGCGGCTTGCGGATTCCGATCTTCCGCATTCACGCCCGCTTACGGCATGGCCGAAGCGACGCTTGCGATCACTGGTAAGCCGCTTGAACACGAACCGATCGCAATCCAGTTTTGTGCCGATTCATTGCATGGTCCCGATCGCCACGCATTGCCAATGGATTTTGAGACAGCGGAAAACTCTGTCGACTCTTCCGTTGAGATCGTCAGCTGTGGTGTTCCGCTGGATCGTACCGAACTGCGTATCGTTGATGCCGAAACCTTACGAGAGGTCGACGATCAAACCGTTGGCGAGATTTGGGTGCGAGGCCCATCGGTGGCGGACCATTATTGGGGCAATCCCGAGCTATCGACGTCAACATTCGATGCGCACCTGACGCTTGACGACAGCCAGAACGATAAGCGTGCCGAAGTATCTCAGGCGTTTCTGCGTACAGGCGATTTAGGATTTATCTATCAAGGCGAGCTATTCGTTTCAGGTCGACTGAAAGATCTGATCATCATCGCTGGTAGAAACTTTTTCGCGCATGAATTGGAAGCGGCAATCCAATCCGCTCATGAAGCACTTAAGGTCGACGGTGGTGCGGCATTTTCCATTGAGACCGGCGAATCGGGCGAAGAACGTCTTGTAATTGTCCAAGAAGTGCTTCGGCCCAAGAGGTTTCATCAAGCCGAATTGATCGAAATCATCCGCAGCACGCTCGCTCAACATTTCGATCTATCTCCCGTTGCGGTCGTTTTGGTCGTCGCAGGCAGCCTCAGCAAAACGTCGAGCGGAAAGCTACAACGTACCCAGTGCCGAACGCAATTCATCGCTGGTGAATTGCAAGTGCTGTCGCAATGGAACTCGCCAAGTGGCGGCAATGCAGACGAATCTAATCGCACACCCGCGTCACCGAACAACGATCCGTCTGATGGTGAATTGTCTTCAACCGTTGCTCAAGCCAGTCCGATCGCCCAATCGATAGCAGAAATCTGGTGTGAAGTATTGGAAGTCGATCGCGCCGAAGAGTCGCAACATTTCCTGGACCTTGGCGGCCACTCGTTAGCAGCAACCAGCCTGCTGGCCAGAATCCGCGAACGTATCGGTGTAGCGATCGATTTCGACACACTCATTCGCGCCCCACGCTTTGGCCAACTGGTCAAACAAGTCGCACGCTTGGTCGCCGATTCGCCGCAACCGGTTCAGGATGTCAGGTCCGAGCGTCTGTTGGCACAACCGTCGGGTCGTGACGCTCGCTTGCCGCTGACTGCGACACAAAGTCGTTTCTGGCTGCTAGATCAATTGGATTTTCGACAAGCGTTCCTGTATGTCGAAACTTCGTTTACGATCGATGGCCAGGTCGACCTCAATCGCCTCTGCAACATCATTAGCGATCTGCCGAAGCATCATGACGCACTGCGATTGCTTTTTGACGTCGATGAATCCGCCCATCCGTACCAAACATTGGCTGATCACGCTCAAATTGATCTCACAAATCATGATCTGCGAACCCCGGTTGTTCCAAACCCAACGGTAATCGATTCGCGTATCCAACAGATAAAATCATCGCTTACCAGCGCACGATTCGAACTGCACAGCGGGCCGCTCTTTCGTGTCGCATTGATCCGAGTGACGGATGAAAGAACTTTGGTCGCGCTCGCGGCCCACCATATCATCTGCGACGCTACTTCGATGGCAATCTTAGTGAACGAGATTTCACGACGATACAACGAAACAGAAAATCACAATGACCAGACGAGCCCTTCCTTCGTCCAACATGTTTTAAACGAAAACGCTGCGGCTCGATCCAACGTTACCGGCTCCGGAGATCTCGACGCCGGAGTGGCGTATTGGAACAACCGTCTGCGTGATGTTCCGCACGATTGTAAATTGTCTCTGCCGTCGACCAATCCAAACGGTTCTGAAACGGATTCTGGCCGACACAGACCGTCACAAACTTGCACGGCGAGATTGGCGCCGGAAATAGTACAACTATTACACCAGAGATGTCGTGCGTGGGGCGTAACGCCGTTTGAAGTGATTCTGACCGCTTGGCATTCGACGCTGGCCCGATATGCCGAGAACGAGGATCTCGTCTTGGGTGTTCCGGTCGCCGGACGCGACCGATCACAACTCGAATCGATCGTTGGTTGCTTTATCAACACGCTACCAGTGCGAATGAACAGATCGCTCGGTAAAACGTTTGTATCGATGGTAGAAGCAAACAGCGAGGCCTGGCGGTCTGATCTCCAGCATGCCAACGTGCCGCTCGATTCAATTCTACAAGAACTCGCGATCAATCGCGCTATCGACCGATTGCCATTGATTCAACACCTCGTTTTGCACCAGCCACCTGTTTCCAAGACATTGCGATTCGGCACCGCTCTATGCAGCCATTTTTCATCAGCCTATTCGACATTGGGCGCTTATGACACCGCTCTTGTCTGCCAGTGGCACAGCGACACGTCTTCTACAACACAAAACTTTAGATCACAGCTTGCCGTTTGCGACATGACTCTCGCGTATTCGCCTGACACGCTCGACTCGAAGGTTTCGCAGTATCTTTTAGAAGGTTTCATTGAGCTGTTATCCGATGGGCTTCGCAATCCGGATGCCGATGGGGTAACGTTGTCGATTGCGGGCCCAAATCAACGGTCGTTCTTACAGCCGATTTGCCAACCAGCGAGATTTCAAGACCGCGGGCCTACCGTTCTCGATCTGTTCGATCGTCAGTTGAAAAAAACACCCGATCAAGTGGTGATCATTGATTCCAGCGGTTCAATGACATTCGAACAACTTGATCGACAGTCGACACAAATTGCCCACGCATTGCGCCGTCGAGGCGTAAAACCCCTATCGATCGTTTCTCTTCGGTTATCCCGCGGTCGACGCATCACGATCGCAGCGCTGGCGGTTTGGAAAGCCGGTGCTGCATACTTGCCGCTTGATCCGTCTTACCCCCAGCAGCGTTTGGCGGACATCGTTGACGACGCGAAACCGCAGTATTTGTTAACTGACGATGGATTCGATTCGCTGGTTAGGGAATCTGAAGAACTGGGCGAAGCGATGCCCTGTGTCACTTCCGACCAATTGGCCTATTTGATTTATACATCCGGTTCGACCGGAAAACCGAAGGGCGTGATGATCGGCCATGACAACTTGGCAAACGCATTGCAGGCTTTTTCAAGCGGATATGGGCTGGCCGCTGGCCAGCAAATCCTGGCTTCGACGACAATGTCTTTCGATATCTCGGTCCTTGAACTTTTCCTGCCGCTGGTCATCGGTGCGACCAGTGTGATTGCAACACACAGTTTGTCCGAAGACCCAGATGATGTTCTGCGGTGGCTGGAAGAACATCCAATCGATGTGGTTCAAGCGACGCCGTCGTCCATTCGGATGATGTTGAGCGCGCGATGGCAGCCTCGCGCAGGTCAAACCATTTGGTGCGGTGGCGAGCCGATGCAGTACGATTTGGCAACCCTATTGATTGACTCAGGCGTCGATTTGTGGAATGTCTATGGTCCAACGGAAACGACCGTTTGGTCATTGACTAGCAAGATTTCTAGCCCCGTTGATCAGCCGATTTCGATCGGCCGCCCCATCGACTCGACAATCATTCGTGTCGTTGATTCCAGCGGTCGAGATTGTCCGGTCGGCGTTGCAGGCGAATTGTGGATTGGGGGCAGCGGGGTCGGACGTGGTTATTGGAGTCGCGGCGAATTGACCAGCGAACGATTCGTTGAAACATCGTCAATCGGTCGTATGTATCGCACAGGTGATCGAGTCCGGATTCGGTCCTGTGGCTTGATCGAGTTTTTAGGTCGTTCGGATCGGCAGGTGAAAATCCGTGGCCATCGTGTCGAACTTGGCGAAATCGAATCGGTGTTGAATCGTTGTGCCGAAGTCGCCGAAGCTGCGGTAACTTTGGTCGATCTCAGCCCAGACGACTGTCGCTTGGTCGCATTTTTTCGGCCCACCGGAGATTTCGGTAACGATAGCCAGTCTGGATCGGCAACCGCAATCGATAAGATTAGGCAGCGTCTCGTTTCAGAATTGCCCTCACACATGATCCCGGTTTCGCTGATTCCGCTGAGCGAGATTCCGCACACGCCGGCTGGGAAAATTGATTACAAGCGGCTTCCGCTTGATAGTTGTTTGACAAATCTGGTGTTGCATCGCGATGCATCATCGACAAGTCAAACCCTCGTCTTGCCGCGAACGGATACCGAGTCAGCAATTGCAAGAATTTGGACGGAAGTTTTCGGTGTTGCTGAGATTTCAGTGAACGAAAGTTTCTTCCAACTCGGTGGTCATTCGTTGATGGCGGCTCAAGTCTTCGCGCGAATGCGAGTGCGACTTGGTGTTCAATTACCACTGCGAGAAATCTATGCAAATCCGACGATTGCCGGCTTAGCGACTTTGGTCGATCGTGCACAAACTCGCTCGATTGTAGAAGGAACCGAGACGAATGATTCGACCGCTGTTCGCGTTGTTGATCCGCATTCGTTAACGGCTTACATGCAGCGCAAAACCAAGCTTTGTTTGCCGCTTCAAAGTCTTAGCGATTCCTCAACATCCCCGTCACAACCGCTTTCGCCGGCCGAACAACGATTGTGGTTCGTCGATCAACTCGAGCCTAACCATCCGTTTTACAACCTTCCGTTGGCCGCGATCGTCCAAGGAGCATTGAACACGGATTACTTTTGGCAAAGCGTTCAAGATTGTATCGCCCGACACGAAACGCTTCGCTCAACGTATCACATCGTTGATGGCAAACCGGTTCGACATGTGCATCCGACACTGACGCTGAAGCCAGAGTCGATCGATTTGCGTTGTTTTGAGAACGCATCGGAGATGCTTGACGCCCAAATCGCCTCGCACTCGCGACGTCCGTTCGATCTTGCTCAGGGGCCGCTTTTACGGGTCATTCATTGGCAATTGAGCGACCAACGGCATGCGATCCTAATTGTGATGCATCACATCGTGTCGGACGGCTGGTCGATGTCGGTGATGATGCGAGAACTTGCGGAGTTTTATCGTGCCCGTGTGGAGTCGAAACCTGCGAACCTGCCTGACCTGAGTGTTTCCTATCGAGACTACGCAGCATGGCAACACGAGGTTTTAACGCCACAGCGGATCCAACCCACGATCGATTTTTGGAAGAACCAACTTTCAGGCAGCGTTGAAACACTCGATTTGCCGATCGATTTTGCTCGACCGGCCGAACAAGACTTCGAAGGCGCCACGCGACCGATCCGTCTCACCGGCGATTTGTCCGCGCGGCTGTCGCGGCTAGCGGATCATCTAAAAGTCACTCCGTTTTCAATCCTGTTATCTGCTTATGGTTTATTGCTTTCTAGATTGTCTGG
>DNWZ01000021.1:13603-50589 GCA_003506095.1 Planctomycetaceae bacterium
TCGCGTCCGAAGCGATCGAACATCAGGAGGTTGCGTTTGAGCAGGTGGTTGCAAAATTAGCGACACAACGTGATCGCAGCCATTCGCCGCTTTTTCAGGCGGCATTCGTGCTTCAAAATACACCGGATGCGTTGGTCGCAGCCGAAGGGTTGGCGATCCTGCCGATTGCGGTTGACAACGGCACAACCAAGTATGACTTGACATTATTCTTGTCTGAAATCGGCGGCATGTTCGGTGGCCACTTCGAGTACAGATCGTCATTGTTCCGTCCTGAAACTATCGATGGTTTCATCAACAGTTTGGTTTTACTGTTGCAGGCCGGAATCGAATCGGCCGAGCAAGAGATTCAGCTTGGAATCGCTGCATCGGTCACGATTGATGATCTGCCAGTGCTGTCGCAGGACGCCCAGGATCGAATTCTAAGTCGAAATGTTCGCGATGTTTTCGATGAACAATGGTCCCATTCGACTGTGCACGATTTGTTCATCCGATCCGTTGAGCGAAACCCGAACTCGCCAGCGATTCGACATGGCGATCGCGAATTGTCTTACCAGCAATTCGATCAAAGGGTTCAGCAGATCGCGAGCGGTTTGCAGTCTTCTGGTGTTGGTAAGGGTGATCGCGTATTGATTTATTTGCCACGTTCAATCGACCAAGTCGCATGCTTGTTCGCAGTGATGCGATGCGGTGCCGCGTTTGCGCCGGTTGATACCCAGTTTCCGGTAAATCGTGTCGTTCAGATCGCGAAAGATCTCCAACCCAAGTTCATCATTAGCGATGAACCGACATTCGCGACCGATCGCGACATACTATTATCCGCTTCCGCCTGCTCGACCGTGGACGAATTGGCAGCCTGCTATGTCGGCAAGTTCAAAAGTGTGAAAGTCAGTCCTCGCGATTTAGCGTATTTGATCTTTACCAGCGGATCGACTGGCACTCCCAAAGGTGTTGCAATCGAGCATCGTTCGATTTGCAACTTTACTCAAGGCTTTATTGAAGCGGTTGATTTAAAGCCATCCATGCGCTGTGCCTATTTGTTCTCACCTAGTTTCGATGGCGCGCTGGGCGATGTCTTCCCGCCTCTTGCAATTGGCGCAGCAATCGAAGTCATCGATCAGGATGTGGTGCTTGATCCCGATCGGCTTGCGGATTACCTAACGCAACGAGAAATTGCGATGGTTGCGTTGACACCGGCGACTTTGGCAATGCTTCAGCCATCAAAGCTGCCGAACGTGCAGCGTTTGTTATCTGCAGGTGCGGCGCTCGCGGGTGAACTGGCCACCAAGTGGACTCGTTCGCATCGATTGTTTAACGGTTATGGACCTACTGAATGTGCGGTCGGCGTTTCGATTCGCCGAATAACCGAAGAAGATTTGCCAGTTCCCTCGACTGGGCGGCCGCTGCCCAATACCCGGGTTTATGTTTTAGATTCGAAACTACGACCGGTTCCCGACGGAGTGATCGGGGAAGTTTATATCGGTGGCGTAGGGGTTGCGCGCGGATATTGGCGTCGTGATGATTTGACACAAAAGTCATTCATCCCCGATCCGTTTATTCATACTACACCGGTAGATATGCCGCGCATGTATCGAACTGGCGACCTTGGGCACTGGAACCGACAAGGCAACTTGGAAATCGTCGGTCGGTGTGACGACCAGATAAAACTGCGTGGCTTTCGCATCGAACCGGGTGAAATTTCCGCAGTTCTTGACGGACTGCAAGGGGTACAGCAGTCTGCCGTTATCGCTTGGGGCGAAGATCATAGCGGCAACCTGGGCATTTCTGATGGCCAGCAAAAAGACGCAGTGGGTAAGCGATTAGTCGCGTACATCGTCCCCGAACATCCAACGAGTCTTACAACTGGCCACAGTGCAGCTGTCGTTTCAGAGCTTGCGGATATCGATCATGACGCGGAACGCGAGCATGTTGATAACTGGCGGCATCTGTTTGACCAAACCCAGCGCAGCAGCGCGGTTGTATTCGAACCTGAAGATGATTTTTCGCTTTGGACCAGCGTCATCACGGGGCGACCGATTCCGACTGACGAGATGCGATCGTGGGCCGAAGCGTCGGCATCGCGCATAAAGCGATTGAAGCCACAGAGCGTTTTGGAAATCGGTTGCGGAACGGGATTGATTTTGCTGCGAATCGGCGACGTGATCCAAAAGTATCATGGGATCGATGTATTGCAGTCTGCGATCGATGAACTTTCCAGTACGCTGGCGGCGCGTCCTGAACTCGCTTCGAAAGTTACTCTTGATTGTCGTACCGCTGACCAATTGGACGACTTGCCCGACGGCGCGTTCGATACGATCGTGCTCAACTCTGTTGCTCAGTATTTTCCGTCCCAGCAGTATTTGATTCGCGTTTTGCAGTCAGCTCAAAGGTTGCTTGCCCCAGGTGGTCGTATCTTCCTAGGCGATCTGAGAAACCTGCGTTTACACCGTCCATTCGCCATCGCGGCTGAGCTCTACAAGTGCAGCGACGAGCCGATCTCAGTAACACAATTTCGTGCTCGGGTACGCAACCGAATCGAACACGACGAAGAACTTCTGATCGACCCTGATTTGATGAGTTACCTATCGTGTCATCTCGATCGACTCTGTGGTTCAACCACCGAGCTGAAAACCGCAATTGGTGACAACGAGTTGAATCGATTTCGCTTTGATGCTGTGTTGTGGTTCGATACGGAGCCAACAGTAGATTCGTCGGCCAAGTTGTTGACCGTCTGCAACGCGAACGTTCATCGCGAAGTGATTATCGATCGGATGCTGGCGGATGCCGATGATTCGCAACCGCTGTCAAGGCTGTTGTCCGAAGTCGATTCGATTATGTTGAACGCGTTCAAGCCATCGACGATTCGCGCCGCCGCGATCGATGCGGGGTTGGATTTGCGAATCGATTGGCATCCCGATTGTGACGATGCAATGCAAATCACCGCTTGCGAATCGATCAAGCCGATCGATCAACAACGTCTGCGCCGCCAATTTGGTTTGATCGAACATGAACTAGGGGCGTTCGATCGTCCTTCGTTACCACGTCAGTTCACCAACCGGCCGCTGCAACGCCGACGGTCGCTGCAATTGATTCAAACGCTGAAGAAAGAACTGCAGACGCGTTTGCCGTCTTATATGATTCCGTCTGCATTTGTCATCGTCGATCGTTTACCGCTGACCATTCAAGGAAAGCTTGATCGCAACGCGTTGCCACCGCCGCCGACCCAACGGGAAACGCTTTCTTCATCTGAAGCGAAACCGGTTACTGCGACTCAGCAAGTACTCGTCCAGATCTGGGAGGATTTGTTGGAGGTTTCCCCGATTGGTATCGATGACGACTTCTTTGATCTCGGTGGCCACAGCATGTTGGCTGTCCGGATGGTCGCTCAAGTACAACAACAAACTGGTAAGACGTTGCCTTTGTCAGCGCTGTTTCGCAAGCCGACTGTTGAGCAACTGGCTGACTTGCTGGACCAGTCACAGTCAGAGGAGAATTCATTGGTTGTACCGCTAAGCGTTGGCGGTAGCGAAGACCCGATATTCTGCATTCATCCTGCCGGCGGTACCGTATTTTGTTATCGCGAATTGGCTCAGTTTTTTGCCGGGCAACGTAGCGTCTTTGGCATTCAGGCCCGTGGTCTTGATGGACGCCAATCGCCGCATGCGACATTGCAGGAAATGGCAACTGATTATGCCGATGCGATCATTGCGGCTGTTCCGAGCGGACCCATTCATTTGGTCGGATGGTCGTTGGGCGGCAACATCGCCTATGAAGTCGCGCGGCAATTGCGAGGCATTGGGCGTCGCGTCGGCATGTTGGCACTGCTTGACTCCGGAATGCTGGCTGCGGAAGACAAAATCAGCGAAGACAATTTCTTGCCGCTGATCGCAGCCTTGTTTCCAGGACAAAACCATCAGTCACTGGAAGAATTGCGTCAAAAGCCTCCCGGCGAGCAACTGGCCTATTTTATCAATCAAGCGGCGAAAGCCGGGATTGTTCCCGATGATGAATCATTGGTCGGTCCCCATGTATTCGATGTGTTTCAAGCTAACGTCAAAGCGGTTCATGATTACCAGCCGAGCGAATACGCAGGTCAATTGCTTTTGCTTCGTCCCGGCGACCAAATTCGCACTTCAGCATTGTTTGACGATCAATGCCTCGGCTGGTCCAAGATGGTCGGTTCTGTTGAACTCGCTACGGTAACGGGAGACCATGCACATATGTTGCAACAGCCCGCAGTATCAGAAATCGCAAGCCATTTGAATCAATACCTGATCGCGTCTAGATCTGAATCCAAGCCCGCCAGTATCTATCCGAACGTATCTCAGCCAAGCATCGACAGCGATCTCACATCGCTGAATGGCTGCCAATCAAACTAGGCTTTGTCCGAAAGATGGTCAATCGATTGAAATGGCGGGTAGCGTGAACTCGGTCTCACCACCTGCTGGCGGTTGAGCATTCTTTAACTGTGATTCCAAGACCGACACGTCGGCGTCAGACGGGTCAGAACCCCGCTTCGCTAATCTCGACTTCAGCTCTTCGGTTGGCGCATCGCAAACCAATATGCGGTATGGAACCTGGTGCTGGATGGCCAATTCTTGGAACGGTTTGCGAAGATCCTGGCGCAAGAATGCCGCATCAACAATCACACCAAAACCACTTTGCAGGATTTCGTCTGCGATTGTAAGCAACCGTTGATAAGTCAACGTCGTCATTTCGCCACCGTACAATTGAGCCAAATCGGAATCAGCCGTTTTCTCGTAAGGATCGCGACATGCGATCAGTTTCCGTTGCACGTCCGAACGCACTCGGAAAAAACCATGTGACTCAATCACCTTTCCTGATACGGTGGATTTCCCACTTCCGGAAAGGCCATAGGTGATCCATAGTTCGGGCGATGGCTTTTCTAGGATGCCTTGGGCGTAATCCAGGTATTGTCGCCCGGCGGGTGATAACCTTGGGTGGTCTGATTGTTCGCTGGACGATCTTGTTTGAACGCACTGTGTCTGGCGAATCATATCAACCTTCGCTCGCACCATCGCTCGATAGACTAAAAAGTATCGCAGCAGTCGCAAGCTTTCATAGTCGCCGGTTGTTTCGACATAACGGTTCACCAAACGACGAGCGTGCGAACGATATCCGTGTTCACTCAATTCCATCGCCAAAAATGCGAGCTCATCCAACCCTTCGACCTGACAAAACGCGTCGTTAAACTCGACACCGTCAAACGGAACGAAACGTCCATCCAAGTACAGAATGTTGCCCAGATGCAGGTCGCCATGGCAGGCGATCACGCTGCCTTTGCGAGCACGGCGTTCCAACAACGGCTGCAACCGCTCAATCGAATCGAGCGTCCATTGCTTCATTCTGCTGGCTCGGTCATGATCGGGATCGTCGATCGATAACTGGTCAAGCAGGTAGTTGCAATTATCGATCGCCGGATCGAGCGAGCCGGAACGAACCAGGGAATCGTGATAAGGTATTGAATCGAGACGTTGGTGCAAATGTCCGATCTCATCACCCAACGACTCGGCAACGATTGGTGTGATGATTCCCGTTTTTAACTGTTCGGCCAAAAGTGCCGACTGTGGAAACTGGTTCATCATCACGGCATAGTCGACAATCGATTCTCCATCGCGACTTTGGTCATCAGTCGTACCAACACGCAGATTACCCTCGTGTTCGAAGATAGGCACTACAGATCTGTAAATCGATTCTGCCCAAACAGTATTGATTTGCAATTCGCGGTCGCAATATTTTTTACGAAGCTGCAGCGTCGAGTAGTCGAGAAAATCAAGCCGAAGCGGTTTCTTCAGCTTATAAGCATACTGGCCCGTTAAAATCACCCACGAAATATGAGTCTCCAGAAGTTCAATCTGGTCGACCGAGTGCGGAAACTCCGCACTCAACATTCGACTTCCAAAGGACGGCTGGGCGTCGTTGATCGTTTGATCATCCGCGCCCGAGCGATTGCCTGACATTTTAAAAACCTAAGTCCGTGGTATCTGTGTGATGGCCAATCGCAGCAATGCGGATCGGATCATTTCAGCATCTGATCTAAAAAGCCGTATGCCTGCAACCTCGCATCGTCTGGAAAGTCGTGTTCGGCGTCTGGATAGACGACAACGAATCGGTCCTCGACACCCAACAGTTTATAAACCGCTCGGATACGTGGTTCGGCTTTCTTGACTCCATCGGCTACAAAGTTGCTGTCATGCAAGGGGCTGTTTGAGAAGAATGCACGTGGTGCGATCGCGGCGGCAACTTCATAAAAGTCGAACGGCATTTTATTGGGGTCCAATCCATGAAACTCGCGAATGCGGGGCATATAGCGATCGCTTGACCAACCCGCGATTTTTCCGCCATAGTAGTAATGGAACGGGTCCCACCCACAACTGGAAACCACCGCTTTGATCCGGTCGTCAAAAACGCCCACGAACATGGAATTGTGACCTCCCAACGAATGGCCAATCGCGCCTATCCGCTGTGAATCGACGTCTTCGCGTTGCAGCAAGAGGTCGACACCGCGGCGATGATTGACAATTGCCGCCATCGATCCGGATACATACCGATCGGTGTGGAAATCGTAATCCGTCTGATCACCAAACGATGGATAGTCGGGTGCCAGAACCACATAACCTCGCTCAGCAAGCTCCACCGCATAGTTGCGATTGGGCAATGGTCCTTCGCCAGCGACGACCAATTTCCCAAGATTCGACGTGGGGTGCAACGCAAGGACTGCGGGGTACTTTGTCGCTCCACCAGCGGGTTGCCGTTTCGGCAAGTAGAGATGTGCGGATGCTTCGCGATTTACATCAACAGAGTAGCGAACCAATACGCGTTGGTAGCTGCCAAAATCTTTTGTCTCCAGTTCGCGAACCTCCAGTGGCGGCAGTTCATCGTTTGATGGCAAACGCCCCATCACCTGTTGCATCGATTCCAAAATGTCGGCTCGACGGCGATTCCAATCGTCGGCCGTTTTTACCGGTTGCAGTTTTCCCGCATCATCTTGCCAAACCGTCAAATCCGAATGATCAGGGTACGTACGCGGCGCGATTGTTAGCGGTTTGTCTGCCGCTGGTCCGCCCAGGACGGCAACTTGCCGACGCACTTCGTTGACGATTGCATCTTCGCTGGACATCGCCCAAGCACTCGGCAATCCATAATAGACCATCGCACCAGCACCCTCATAACCACCTTCGGCAAGAACACGGCGGGAAGCGATGTATGCCATCACGTCGTTGCAATAACCGGCAACCCACGTTTTTCCGGCACCTAACTCTTGTTTTAATCGCAGCGAAAAATCGACAACCACTTCTCCGCCAAGAAACACCCACATCGGTCCGTCACCCAGTCGCCACGTCTGAACCGGATAGGGATATGTCGCCGCCAATCCTCCGTTGAGATCCCACTGCTGAATCAACAATCTTGCACGGGCAGCCTCATAGCGATTCTGCGAGTTCGCCATCGCCATCAGTTTGTCACGACTGGGAAGATCGGCAAACTCGAGCGGAATCTCGGCATATTGATTTTCGATACTGCCTTGGATCGGAATCAACGGACGCGCTAAGGCTTCGGCGACCGCGTTATCGATTGCTCCGCCATACTGTTTTGCCAATTCAACTTCGCGTCGCGGCAGCGGATTTTGATCAGCACCACAACCGACCCACGTCATGGCAACGACGCCCGGATATCTTGCTTCGATTGCGATTTGAGCATAACCGGGCCAATCGCCCGACCATTCATATCCCGACAGAACGGTTGCGTGACATGCATAACCACACAGAATCGCTCGCTTGTTTCCCTCGGTATCGGACACTACCAAAATCGGCAGGTCATGGTCGACAGGCCCGTTCAAGCGATCCGCTTGACGCAGTTCGGGAACGTCTTTTTCAGCGTTGTTGCGGCGGTTGACAGCAAACTTTGCACGTCCCCCGGTCCACTGGACCTTTGCAGGTTCTAGATCATCAATCGATCGTCCGATCACATCAACGATCTTATCGATCAATTCCGTAGTATAAGATTCGACCAATTGCCATGACGCGTCGTCCATGAAGTACATCGCCTTAAGGTTTCGGCCTACGACAGGACCGCTATGTGTATGCGATGTTGAAAGGGCGATCGATTGGCGGGGCAGTGAAAACTTCTCCTTCACCTTGTCGACAATGAACTGTGTTGTATCTCGATCGATTCCTACTAGGTCGAGTGTCACAATGACGGATCGATTTCCTTTTTCGTCTTCGATGGCCATTGACTTGGCCCAAAGCTCCGTCAGCTTCCCATCCGATGGTCGATCGCGAGATCCATAGCCGGACATCCACATCGGTTTGGCTGGCGTAATCACTTCAGTGGCAATACCGACTTTCCAATCGGCAACTGCTGGCGTAGCGATCAACAGGCAAACCGCCAGGAACAGCCAAGATGTTGAAAAAACATTCTTGGTGAACGAAAACTTGCCATCGGGCAGGAGGCGACGGACGCATGAGAAAAGCAGCATGGTGGGTCACACAATTGGGAGGGATATCCATTGGCAGGACGGCGACGCAGCACTTTTGCTTATCGCCCGTTATCACTTGTTATAACCTACCGACGTCTAGGCGGCGCAATGACTGTTGAAATGGCAGGTTATCGGCTTGTATTGCCCGTTTTTGGCGGACCATCTGCCGCTAGCCTACCCTGCGGCCAGTGTCCATGGCTGACGAGCGCCCGCCTGTGACACATCGCAAGGCAATTGATTGCTGTAACTTAAAGTTGCCGACGCTGTCCGTCGCGTGATGAGCGAGGTAAAAACGCGTGAAGAAAACAGCTGCGATCTACGCCAAGATTTCCTTAATGATGCGCGCATGCTCGACACCGGTTAAGCGGCTGTCGAGGCCTTGTGCCTTGAAGGTGAATCGATCGTGTTCGATTCCTAGTAGATGCAAAATCGTTGCGTGGAAGTCGCGGACATGGACTGGGTCGCGAACGATGTTGTAACTGAACTCGTCGGTTTCACCATAAATCGTACCAGGCTTGATTCCGCCGCCGGCCATCCACATGGTGAAGCAGCGTGGGTGGTGGTCGCGGCCGTAATTTTCGCGGCTGAGCCCGCCTTGGCTGTAGATCGTTCGACCGAACTCGCCACCCCAGATGACCAGCGTGTCGTCCAGCATTCCACGCTGTTTTAAATCTTGAATCAATCCCCAGCAAGGTTGATCGACATCGCGGCATTGGTCTGGCAATCGGCCTGCCGAATTGCCGTGCGTGTCCCAGTTGTTGTGATAGACCTGCACAAACCGCACGCCGCGTTCGACCAAGCGTCGCGACATCAGCGCAGTGTTGGCAAACGTTCCTGGCTTCTTTGCCGCTTCCCCATAAAGCTCGAATGTTTGGTTCGATTCTTGGCTAAGGTCTGTTAACTCGGGAACGCTGGCCTGCATGCGAAACGCCATCTCGTATTGTTCGATCCGAGTGTTCGTTTCGGGATCTCCGATCTTCTCATAGGCGATACGATTGAGTTGATTGATACCGTCGAGCGTTTTGCGACGGACATCGCTCGTTACGCCAGGCGGATTATTGATATAGAGAATCGGATCGCCTTTGCTGCGGAACGAAACGCCGGCGTGCTGCCCAGGCAGAAATCCGGACGCCCACAATCGTGCGGATATTGCTTGGACTTGTTCTGTGTTGCTCGGTTCAGCCACCAAAACGACAAACGTCGGCAAGTTTTCGTTCATCGAACCGAGACCATAGGACAACCAAGATCCGATGCAAGGGCGTCCGGTGATTTGATTGCCAGATTGAATGAACGTGATTGCTGGTTCGTGATTGATCGCTTCGGTGTGCATCGATCGAATGAAGCACATATCGTCGGCCATTTTTGAGGTGTAGGGCAACAATTCGCTGACCCACATTCCCGATTGACCGTGCTGTTTGAATGCGAACTTTGACGGCGCGATGGGAAACCGCGACTGACCGCTGGTCATGGTCGTCAATCGCTGTCCGGCACGAACGCTTTCCGGCAAATCCTTATCATACCAATCATTCATCACAGGCTTATAGTCATACAAATCCATCTGTGCTGGACCGCCAACCATATGGAAATAGATCACTCGTTTTGCCTTGGGGGCAAAGTGGGGCAGCGACGGCAAGCCGCCAATTCCCGGACCTTGAGAACTGGCCAGCAACGGTGCGGCGGCCCGAGCATGGCCACCGGTTTGCAAGCCGAGCAAACTGCCTAGTGCCGCGTATCCGAAACCCTGCGCTGTGCCAGTCAAAAAACGCCTTCGTTTGAAGGATTGATTCAGCGTTTCGATTAAGTGCTGAGGATGATTCATCGTCGTATGCCTAACAGGCGGTAGTGGTTCAAGTTTATTCGGAGGTATTCGATTACAGGCATTCGGCTGGGGACCGAAATCATTTATTCAACACTTCATCCAAGTTCATCAATTGATTGGCGAGCATGGTATAAGCCGCTAATTCGGATACTTGGACTTCCGCGGGCGCTGGCGATTCGCCGACCTTGATCAATTCTGTCGCAGCCGCAGGATTTTCTTGGAAGTGCTTGGACAACGCTTGCAACGAATCGTTGACCACTTCTATTTCACGCGATTCCAGCGATCTTGCCATGACTCGCTTGGCCATCAAATCGATTCGAACTTGGGGTTCGCTGGAGGCTGCGATGACGATCGCAGCCAATTGCCGAGCCGCTTCGATCGCTTGCGGATCGTTCAGCGTTGCAAGCGCCTGCAGCGGTGTGTTGGTGCGGTCGCGGCGGATCGTGCAAACTTCGCGGCTTGGGGCATTGAAAATGTCCATCGATGCCGGCGGGGCGCTCCGTTTCCAGAACGTATAGAGGCTGCGCCGGTAGAGGTTTTCACCTTGATCGGGGCGATAATCGCGCGTGTTGCTGCCACGCATCGCGACCGCTTCCCAGACTCCTTCGGGCTGGTATGGCTTGACGCTCGCGCCGCCAATTTTTGCCGACAACAATCCGCTGGTCTGCAGCATATAGTCGCGAATCATTTCCGCATCCATTCGAAAACGTGGGCCGCGTGATAACATGCGATTGTCGCGATCGATCGCCAGTTTTTGGTCATCTGTCTGCGCCGACTGACGATAGGTCGATGATGTGACGATCATCCGCAGCAATCGCTTCACGTCCCAACCGGACTGGCGAAAATCGACCGCCAACCAGTCGAGCAATTCGGGATGGCTGGGCAAGTCGCCAGTGATTCCGAAATCGCCGCTCGATGCGACCAAACCGACACCAAAGACTTCTTGCCAAAAGCGATTCACGGTGACTCGAGCGGTCAGTGGGTGGTCGTCTCGCAACAACCATTTGGCCAGGCCCATGCGGTTCCTTGGCAAGTCGTCGGGCATGGGCGGAAAGACTGCGGGCGCACTGGGTGTAACACGTTCGCCGCGTTGGTCGTATTCGCCGCGAGCGAGCACGAACGCTTCGGCTTCATCGCTCCGTTCGGTCATCACGTGAGCGATCGTGCCACGGGCGCGAATCGCGGCTTCTTCTTGGTTGAGCGTCGCCAACTGTGCGACCGCTTCGCCGTAAGCAGGTGAGTTGAGATTGAGCCACCAAGCAAACAGTTCGTCCGATTGTTGCGGCGACCTCGATGCGGCTGGGCGTGCGGCTAGGTAGGAAATTCGCGACGCAGAAGCGATTTGAGCGATTTCTTTGGCTGCTAATAACCTGTCATAAATACGCACATCATTGACCAGCACGTTGTTGGCCGATGAACCGTTGCTGCGGGCGCCGATCAGCATTGGAACTTCGTTGCGAATCGATCCCGTCAGTGACTTGGACGTAATCGTGCGTTCATCTTGGCGGACGCCGTTGAGATAAATTTGCAATCCTTCTTCGTTGCCTGAACCGCTGTACGTGATAAAGACATGATGCCACTGGTTAGCCGCAAGCGGATTTTTTGTGATGACTTTCAACGCGTTATCAGGCCACTTGTGGATGATGTGCGCGCCGATGCGATTTCCTTCTAGCCACAGGTCAAAGCCACGATAATCATCACTCTCGTTCATCTTGGCGAACACAGCGCCGCCGATGTTGCCAGCTTTGGGATTGATCCAAGCACCGTATGAAAATTGTTTGTCGTGTTCGAGATCGTTTGCCACTTGGCCAACGTTGAGCACGGAATCTGGTCCGATCTCCAAGGCGGCTGGGGCGGTATGTCCTTCACCCCATTTCAGCGGCGACTGCGAGATTCGCATGCGATGCTTGCCGTCAATGATTAAAGTGCTCGCTGGCCCGGCACCTTCGCCCAACAATCCATGCAAAATCAAGTTTTCAATGGTAGCGGAATCGGCGATCTCGTCTGAAGACAGCTTGTCCCCCATGCCATCAAACCGTTGTTTTTCGGTGATGCGAATCTCATTCAATTTTTGCTGGGCATCTTTCACCGCAGTTTGGACTTCGATAAATCGCTGGCGGTCCTCATGCATCGGCACTGGGATCACCGGTGGCGTGTTAGGGACATTGCCGTCCATCACAGGTTGAGTGGTGTTATTAAAGAACGCCGAAAGCTCATAGAACTCCTTCTGCGAGATCGGATCGAACTTATGGTCGTGGCAAACCGCACAACCGGTGGTCAATGCCATCCACACCAAACTGGTCGTTTCAGTACGATCGCGGGCGTACAAGACTTTGTATTCTTCGGCAATCACACCACCTTCGTTGGTCGTGATATTGCATCGATTGAAACCTGTGGCAACCATTTGATCGAGCGAAGGCTGGGGCAACAAATCGCCAGCGAGTTGTTCGATCGTAAACTGGTCAAATGCCAGATTGCGATTGAAGGCGTTGATGACCCAATCGCGATAGGACCACATTTCGCGATAGTTATCAAAGTGAATACCGTGCGTGTCGCCAAACCGTGCATAGTCGAGCCAGTAGCGACCGCGGTGTTCGCCATAACGTTTGGATTCGAGCAACGAATCGACTAGGCGTTCGTACGCATCGGGCGCCGTGTCGGCGATAAAAGCTTCGACCTGTTCGACCGTTGGCGGCAAGCCCGTCAAGTCGAGCGAAACGCGACGGGCTAGAGTGCGACGATCAGCATCGATGGCTGGCTTTAGTCCCAGCTTTTCAAGTTGGGCAAGAACGAATTGGTCGATCGGATTGCGAACCCAGGCTTGATCGGACACCGTCGGCAATTCAGGACGCAAAGGAGCGATGAAGGCCCAATGCGGTTGGTACACAGCACCTTCAGCAATCCACTGAACCAGCGTCTGCTTTTGTGCGTCGGTCAGACGTTTGTGGCCCGAAGTTGGCGGCATCGCCAATTCGTCATCGTCGGGCAATTCGATTCGTCGTATCAGTTCGCTGGTGGCAGGATCGCCTGCAACGATCGCGGATGACGCGATTGCGTCGTCGCGCAGGTCCAGTCGCAGATCGCCTTGACGCGACGCGCTGTCGGGGCCGTGACAGGCGAAGCAGTTGTCGGCCAGGATGGGGCGAACGTCGCGGTTGTAGACAATCGACGATGTCGCCGGTGTCGCGTCGACCGCGGCAGGCTTGTCTTCGCCGGCAGTTGGATCGGTCGCGCCCGCCGCATCTTGCGCAATCAATTCCGACGCATTACTGGCGCCCCATGCGGTTGCCAACAAAGTCGCCAGAACGAGTGTTCGCGAGCGAGCGAGTGCGCGAAATGGTACAAAAAACGCCGAAAGAGTCATCTGTCTGGGTCGATTGTCTTGAGGATGGGTGGTTGCCAGTGACCAGTGCTCACTTGCCGCTTATGATAACCTGCTTTTCGGGGAATAACTAACCGCTTACGCCATGTTTGCGACAGATGTTCGTCCGCTGCAGCAACTCGATCGACCCCTGTGGATTGCCAGGCAGTGAACGCAATGACAGGCTAGGTTGCGGGTTTTGATTTTCTATCGATTCATTCGTTGAGGACGAGAACGTGGGCTTGTTCGCGGGGACAAAGTGGGAAACGGTTTCGCAGTGCCAGGTTTGCGGCAACGCCGTCAGCGATTGCGAATGCCCGTCGGACTTGCCTGTATCGGGTAAGGCCAGCGACACAGCCGACGCAACTTGGAAAGCCGCCGAAAAGCAGACCGCCTGTGTGCGGACTGAAAAGCGAAAGGCGAAGCGATTGGTGACGGTTGTCGCGGGACTGAGCGTCAAGGAGTCGGACCTTCCGGGGTTGTTGGCCAAATTGAAAGCGGCTTGCGGCGCAGGCGGCTCTCTGGAGGGTGAGAGCTTGGTGATTCAGGGCGACCAGGCGGAGCGAATCTCGACGGTGTTGCGGCAAATTGGCTATCGCGTGAAGCCTTAGCGCCCTTTCCCGGCAGGCTATTTATCCGAAGCGTTGCCGACCGATCGTCGGAAAATCCAGAACAATCGGCAGAAGCGGAACGGCAGTGCGGCGAACCCGCCTCCGTGGTCACTGCGAGCGTCCAGTCGAATCGAATCAGCGACCGATAAGAATCGGGATGTATCGGTTTTGCCGTATTTCGTAGATGGACCAGATCGAAAATGCGAAACAAAATCATTCGCACCGCCACTTTTGCGACGATTTTCATACTGCCGTTGTTGTTGCCCCAATCAAGGCACAGCGACAATAGCGGATCGATATGGCAAGCATCGAAAGCATCGGCTGACGGCACCTTCACTCGATTGATGCGGTGGACCGGTTACGGTTGGTCGGCTGGCTACCATGCTTGCCGAGACAACTNNGGTAAGTTTGAATTGGTCGACCCGATTCATCCGGCAATGCATTCCGGTGGGCACACGAACCATGGCCATCACCATATACCAGTGATGCACCAAAATCACTTTGAAACGGGCCCGATCAGCTCAGCGGCTGATGGCTCGATGCTGCAAGGCGAAATGCTCCAATCACTGGTTGTGCCGCAACCGGCGCAACCGAACGAAAGTTTCCAACCGTATCGGTCAGCCATACCGCCCAAAGCGACCAGCAAGCCTGTGCAGAAAGTGGAAGACAATGAAGATGCATCGCCGTCAGATCTAGAAGTATTGCCATCGCCAAGGGGCGAGCCCGATAACCTGGACGATCTTAAGCTTGAAGATAATTCGGTGCTTTTGGTTCCGCCACGCAACCGATCGGCGCAAAAGCCCGGGGTTTTAAAGGCTTGGTGATTGAAGCCCCAGGCTCTCGCTGATATCGCCTGGCCCTATGAACGGTCGCGCACCGGGCAACGTTTCTGATGTGACCGAAGAACTTTTTCTGACAAATTCTTATAGAAGGAAAAACGTCGCTGTCACAGCATCCTGTTGTGACAGCGACGTCGCTTACCTATTCCATTCAACCATCCGAAACATAGCAGCCGTGCTTTGCGTCGTCTGGCGGGTTCGAGATCAGAATGCGACTGCGATACAGGTCTCGAACATTGGAAGAGTTCAAAATGGAGGGTCAATCCATGAGCGTGAGTGATCACCGTGTCGATCCATCGGTTACGCCTCCCGAAGAACATTAATTCGCCGCGATCCGTGCGACGTGACAGATCCTCTCAAGTCTTTTGAGCGGTTTGTCGCAATTTAATCCCACCAGGGTCAACTGGTGGAAAGACGAGGAGGAGAATTTACGAGCTTGATCTGCAGATAGCCTAAACGGTGAACGTTTGGTGATCTTCGCATCGCAATGATTCCTGAGCGTATGTGGGTCATCAAATCATGCTCAAAACGTTTTGATGACAGGACAGATTAGCATTTTCAGACCGGCGAAAAATCGATGGGAATCAATATTCAATTCGTTGCAAATTGAAGATCCGATTGCAATCAATTCAGCACCCGTGATCATTATCAAAACAACCGTCTGTCAAGCAGGTGAAGTTCGACATTGCGAACGACAGATGGTTGACTTGGCGATCGATCTGACGGAGCGAAGTGTTGTCATCAGCGGGGTGCCTTGTCAAGCAAGACTTTTAGAACGATGAACATTTTACCCACCAGTTCACACGTTTTACTCGCGGTTTACGAAGCCAAAAAAATTTTGCTACATTTTTGGTCAACGCCACTGCCAGTACGCAACGCACATGGATCACCTTCGAATTGCCAAAGACGGTTACACTTGGCCACTGCGATCCCATTTGAGCTACAAAAAAAGTCGCCATGAACCACTTTCCTACGTCGATTTGGGACCCGGAACACGTTGCCCGGTGCGAAGCGTTGTTAGGACCTGCAGTGTGTGATCGGTTAGCGATTTACGCTTTACCGCCCGGATTCGTGCTGACCGTCATCGTGCCGATCTTCAACGAAGTAGCGACGATTGATGTCGTGATCGAGCGATTGCGGGAAACCGAAATTCCGATGCAGATCATTTTGGTCGACGATGGCAGCGGAGATGGCACGGCCGAGCGACTGAAGGCTTATGCCGGCCAAGCAGACATTGCGGTGATCAGCCACGCAATGAATCGCGGCAAAGGGGCGGCAATTCGATCGGCATTGGACACCGCAACGGGCGATATCGTCGTGATTCAGGACGCCGATCAAGAGTACGACCCGCAAGACTTTCGCTACCTGATGCAGCCGATTTTGCAGGGTCGTGCAGATGTGGTTTACGGCACACGATACGGCCATGTCGATCGCCAAGTGTCGCCATTGTGGCACGAGTCGGTTAACGGTTTGATCACAGGCTTGGCAAACCTTAGCCTCGGTGTCCGGCTCAACGACATCGAAACTTGCTACAAGATGGCATCGCGCAGGTCATGGCAGCTGATCGCGACGCAACTGCGAGAAAATCGGTTCGGAATCGAGATCGAATTGACGTCACGATGGATTCGCAGCGGAATGCGATTGGTACAGCGGCCGATCCGATACCAGCATCGCTGGTACGCTGAAGGAAAAAAAATCGGCTGGCGAGACGGTGTCGCAGCAATCGCCTGCATTGTCCGCTATGGACTTTTGAGGCAGTGAGACTGCCATTAAACCGGCCAAAGGCAATGCAAATAAACTTAAAAAACTTGACGAAGGTCGCTTCGACACGTTAATCTAATAGTCTATTCAACGAGACGAACGAACGAGAGGCCTGTTAGACGACCGCAGCGGTAGCCAACAGCACGCCGATTGGATGACTGCAGTGCAAGTCGCCTTGGTCGTGCCGCATGGATCGGGGCGAATCATCGCTGATGCACCCTGCTCCGAGTTGGCTTTGCCACGGTAAAATCCTATTTCGGTGGCCACGAACTCGACGGAGGCATGTTCCCATGAGTATTTCCACTCCCGTGACAGCGATCACAGTAAACCCGGCGTTTTTGCAGGAAATCAAAGACAGCAACCTGAGTTTATGGCAGGCAATCGATCGCTTGGAATCGCTCTACAAGCCTGACGAAGATCGCGCCAGGACGCTGAATTGCCTTGTCCCACTGCTGGGGGAATTGCGTGATTTGTTGGCATTGCAATTTGCCCTCGAAGAAACGTACGGTTACATGGAAGTACCCACCGCAGCGGCGCCAGTGAACATTCATCTGCTGCAGGACATCCGCTCGCAACATTGCACGCTATACTTGAGTGTAAACGAGTTGGCCGAACAGGCAGAAGAATTACAATATCGAGGTTATGTCAGCGAAAAGGTCGACATGTTGTTGGCCGAGGTTCGTGAGTTCGAGATGCGGTTTCGAGATCACGAACGAATGGAAGCGGACTTAATTCGGTGTTCGCGGCCTACATCGCAAAAGCGATCGTAGTGCGTTTTTTCGGGTTCATACGCGAGGAGGTATGCGATGCTGGGTGAAATCCAAACCAAGCCAATGGAGATTCTGTTGGTCGAGGATGGCCTGATGGATGCAAAAATCACGATCCATGCGCTGCGGCGATCGATGGTTCATCACCGCCTGACGCTCGTTCGGTCCACTGTAGAGGCGATCCAGTTTCTCAAGCGTGAAGGTGTTTTTGGACGTGCCCCAGCGCCAGACCTGTTGCTGTTAGACCTCTGCTTGCCCGACGGCGATGGCCTGGAAATCGTCAGCGAGATGCGATCATTTCCTGACCGCCGAGCGACGACGCCTGTCGTGGTCCTAACCGCGTCGGATGATACCCAAACACGCCAGCGATGCGATTCGATGAAAATTGACGACTTCATCACCAAACCGGTCGACGAAGAGCAGTTCTTGCGAGTCGTTCGCGAACACAAACGCCTGCTGATGTTCAGCCACTCACCGCTCGTGGGCGTCTAGGCTATCGGAGTGGGGCAGCCAACTGAGTCACCGTTGTCCTGTCGCGATGCATCAACGTTCACGATGTTGCTGGGTGTTCCCTATCTTTTGCCGTTGCTGCTATTGATCCTTGCGATCGCAACGCTGTTTGGCAGTTGCTTAGTTGGAATTGACCGACTCGCATTTCGCGATGTCAGTCATTTCTATACCCCGCTTTACGGATACCTGGCCAAGCGTGAACGGGTCGATTGGTTGCCACTTTACAACGATCTTGACCATGTCGGGATTCCGCTGGCCGGTGAGACGACGACAGCACTTTTCTATCCCGTGCGACGAATCGTTTTCCGATTAGTCGATTCGCCCGAATCTGCCATCGCTTGGTATGTCGCGTCGCACCTTCTGCTTGCGGGAATTACCGCCGCCTGGGCTGCTCGCAAGGCCGGGGCAACGCGTGAAGGCGCGTCGATTGCGATGATCGCTTATCCGCTTTCGGGGCCAATTTGGTTTCTTTATACCAATCCACCGTTTTTAGTCGGCGCGGCTTGGCTGCCGCTAGCGCTCGGCGGCGGATTCGCGCTGTTGAGATCATGCCGTGTGAGTGACGTCGTGGTGACGTCGTCAGCACTGGCGATGATGATTCTTGCCGGAGACCCACAAACCGCAGTGCATATCGTTTTGATCGGAGCACTTGCCTGGATGACCAAGACCGCATTTTCCGTTTTGAGTTCTTGCCGGACATCGGCAACCGATTCTGTGTTGCGTTCGCTGGGATCTTTGACCCGATTGGCAACGGCACTGGTGTTCGCGACTTTTTTGGCCGCGCCGCAGATTGCGGCGTCCATCGATTGGGCACCGCAAAGCGTTCGATATGTCGCACAAGAAATCTCATCACGACATGATATTTTTGCTTTCAGCGTCGCGCCATGGCATTGGGCCGAATTGATAGTTCCGTACATTTCAGGATCCCTCTTTCCTCAGTACGCTCGAATCAGTCACTTGTTGCCGGGCGATGGTCGCACTTGGGCAATAACGCTTTACTGCGGTTTGATCACTGTGGCGCTAGCACTGTTGCGATATCGAATATTGTTCATTCCTCAATTTCTCGACCGATTCAGCAGTAAAAGACGATCTGAAAAGGGGTCGAAGCCGGAAAGAACCCCGCGACGTCGCGCCCGCTGGCGACGCTTCGATGGCTGGGACTGCATCGCCCCCATTGGTCTTGCCTTTGCGATGGGTAACCTGTCGATCGGCGCGTTGATCAGATGGGTCCAGCCGCAGTTCCTGTTGGGTATCGATGACCTGATGCTCAGCCCCTATGGATGGTTGGTCGCATGGATGCCTGGATACGATGGGTTTCGTTACCCTGCCAAATGGCTCGTCTTTGTACCGTTGGGAATCGTTGTCGCTGCGGCGCGCCAGGCGGGTCATCTAACCGAAGCGGTGACCGTGGCGGCATCCCGTATCGCAATCGTACTAGCGATGATCAGTTTTATGGTCGCTGCGTCCGTTGTGCTCGGTTTGAATGGAATGTTGGCGTGGTTGCCTGATCGTATCCAACGCAGCGATTCGATTTGGGGGCCGATCGATTTTGGTACCGCCGGATGGCTGGTGGCCACATCGACACTGGCCGTCGTTTGCTTTGCAAAACTATTCGACACCGTCCCTCGCCTTGGCCTCGATCGCAAAACTTCTTTTCATTGTTTGCTGTTTTTGGTTACGATCGATTTGTGGATCGTCGCTCGCCCCACGTTCGCGACGGTCGATCGGAACCGTGAACTGCAGTTGATCGAGTCAGCGGGAAGTCATTTTATGAATCTCGCCAGCGATGATCGTCCGGCCGGATTGCCGATGCGGGCGATGAGGCTTTCGGTTCGCGGCTGGCCCTCAGGTTTGCGAAACGCCACGGCGCTTGGCAATCAGCGAGTATTGATCGCTGAGGCGAGTATGAGAAAAAGTTTGTTTGGCCGTTGGCATCTTGCTGATCAAGTTGCCGTTTTTAATTCGCCCACATCGTTACCGCCAGCTCGTTTTCGATCCTTTTGGAGTGCCGCAAATTCACGTTCGCGAACATTGCCTACCGACGAACGGAATCGGTACTGGACCAGCATCATGCAGTGGTTGGCAATCGATCAATCTTGGGTTGTGCAAGATATCATTGGCGGTTCATCGACCGATGCCACGGAACTACCAATCACATCACTGACACAAACGTCGATCGACCAGCCGTCGCCGATGGTCACATGGCACAGCGATTGGCGCGAGATCGATGCGACCAGTTCCGTATCACCCGAAGCGTTTAACCGGCGAATCCAAGAAATCGTTTCTGGCGGCGTTTCTGCCGAAGTGCCATGGTTTGAAACGTCCAATCAAATGCCGAAGCAGGTTCGGACGACTGCACCACCACCATTAACGTCGGCGGAAAGCGTCAGCAACGCGACGGGATCGATGAGCGTTGTCTACCCAAAGCCGGGGAATTGGAAGATCGTCGTCGACGCACCGAGCGACGGACTGATATGCGTCAGACAGTTCCAGGACGGCAATCTTCGCGCAATCATCCGACCTGTTGAGCAATCTGGTACGTCAAATGCAACTCCAGTTAACGTTCATCGGTGTGACTATCTCTTTTCTGGGGTCAAAGTTCCGGCAGGCCGGCATGAAGTGCAGATCGTCTATTCACCAAGATGGACAACACCGTCGCTAGTGATTGCTTTAGGCTGTTGGGCGGCTGTACTGCTCGCACTTTTGTGCCTTGTTCGCTCGGATCACATTCACGTTGCACGTCGCGTCTCTAGAATAATTCGCACATTCGTTAATCGCGTTGTCACTGCGCGAACTGGGTTGCAAACCTAATCAAAATCACTGAATTGTCATTGTACGGCACCTTGTTCATCCGATCGCATCCATAGAAGGATCTTCGTCGTCTCTGTCATGGAATGACCAGAACGTTAAGGCAAGCGTCTGGCAAGCTCATGTCCCTCAATCCCGGCGGGATCCTCTCGTTGCGCGCCCTTGTTTTGTGTGCGTTAGCGGCCGTAGGATATACAGTTAACCGAGTCGTCAAGATCGATGGTCTTGAGAATCTGTCGGTTTATCTCGATGGCACAACCAGTGGTAGCAGTGACGAATCATTGGCGCTATCGCCGTTGTATCCACCATTGCAGATGGCGGCGTTGAGTGGCGCCTCTGCACCTGAATCCGGTTCATCACCCAAATCGATCGTCGGCTCGCTGGTCTCGTTGGCGATGCCAAAAGGTGATTCCGGCACCCCTGTGCGATCGGTGGGACATGCGACAACACCACGTGGTTCAACCGAGCAATTGCCGTCGATCGAAAGCCTGCGTATCGCATCATGGGCGATCAACGGCTTTGGACCGCAACAGCTTCGCGACCCCGAATTGGCGAAAATCTTGGTCGATGGAATCAAGCGTTTTGATGTTATTGCGCTTCAGCAAGTCAGAGCGTCAGAACGCGATTTCTTGCCAAATCTGGTCGCGATGTTGAATCGTGACGGCCGAGCCTATGATTATTTGGCTGGACCGATCCAGGGGCGAAATCCGGCGTCACAACCGGGAACGCTCTCCGGCGACGGCGAACAATTGGTGTTCTTCTATGATACCACCAGCGTGGTCAGCGACCGCAGCCAGCTTTATACGGTCGCCGACCCCGACAATCGACTCAATCACAAGCCGTTAGTTGCCTGGTTTCGAGCGGCACAAGTCGATCCACAACGTGCATGGACATTCTCGCTGGTGAACATGCGGGTTGATGTCTCACGTGCCCGACAAGAGGTCTATGAATTGCCGCGATTGTTTTCGGTCATCGCCGCCGATGGTCGTGGCGAAGACGACATCCTCTTCGCAGGACTCATGCAAGCCGACCACAGTTACTTAAGCAGCACCCTGGGTGGAACGAATTACTGGTTCGCGACTCATGACAAATCGACTGATATTTATTCAAAATACCAAACCAGCAATCTTATAGTCGATCGACGAACAACGACCGAAGCGGTATTGCGCGGCGGGGTTATCGATTTTCTTAGAATTCACAATTTAAGTATTTCGCAAGCAGAAAAGATAAGTCCACATTTGCCGGTCTACGCCGAGTTCTGTCCCTGGGAAGGAGGCCATCGCTAGTCATTTCCACCCTGGCATTCCATTTGCATTCGTGCGTGTAGCCCTCGCTTGGACTCGAAAGTCTTCCGGCGCAATCACCTTCGAGGTTACCGCTCTGAAAAGGAAAAAGGATGTCGACCTTTCGCAATCTGCTATCATTTGTTCTGCTGTTCTCGTTTCCGTCGCCATTGCTGTTTGCGCAAAATGTCGACCCATCAAAACGTCCGCTGGCTCAGCAAACACCTGCCACCAACGCAGCTGGCAAAACTTATATCTTTGAGCAATCGCGGGGCAACGGTGGCGAGATCCAGCAGATCGCCACTGGCGGCCAACCTGCACTGACGACCCAACAAGGGATACCGATTTCGGATAACCAAAATTCGCTGAAGCTTGGCGACCGGGGGCCAACGCTGCTTGAAGATTTCAAGCTGCGTGAAAAACTGTTTCATTTTGACCATGAACGAATCCCAGAAAGGGTTGTTCACGCACGTGGATTCGGTGTTCACGGATACTTCGAAAACTATGAATCGCTGTCCGACGTCACATCTGCCGACTTGTTTCAGCGGGCGGGAGAAAAGACGCCAGCTTTCGTGCGATTTTCGACTGTCGCGGGCAGCAAAGGATCGCCCGACCTGGCGCGCGACGTCCGCGGATTTGCCGTGAAGCTCTATACCCGGCAAGGGAACTGGGATTTGGTGGGGAATAACATACCTGTCTTTTTCATTCAAGACGCGATCAAATTCCCCGATCTGATTCACGCCGCGAAACCGGAACCCGATCGCGGGTTTCCACAAGCCCAAACGGCCCACGACAATTTCTGGGATTTCATTTCATTGACCCCAGAAAGCATGCACATGGTGATGTGGATCATGTCCGATCGCGCGATTCCGCGATCGTTTCGATTCATGGAAGGCTTTGGTGTGCATACGTTTCGATTGGTGAACGAAGATGGCAAGTCGACGTTCGTAAAGTTCCACTGGAAACCGATGCAAGGATTGCAATCGGTGACGTGGAATGAGGCAGTCAAGATCAATGGCGCGGATCCCGATTATCATCGTCGCGACTTATGGTCGGCAATCGAAAGCGGGAATCATCCCCAGTGGGAATTGGGGTTGCAATTGTTTGACGATGATTTCGCTGACAACTTCGACTTCGATATTTTGGATGCTACGAAAATCATTCCAGAAGAATTAGTTCCGGTTCGCCCCGTTGGACGTTTGGTATTGAATCGACGCGTTGACAATTTCTTCGCGGAAACCGAACAGGTCGCCTTCTGTACACAAAACATCCCGCCTGGGATCGATTTCAGTAACGATCCACTTTTGCAAGGGAGAAACTTTTCTTATCTCGACACACAGTTGAAGCGACTGGGCAGCCCGAATTTCACGCATCTGCCGATCAATGCGCCACAATGCCCCGTCAGCCATTTCCAACAAGACGGGCACATGGCGATGAAAAACCCAAAAGGCCGAGTCAATTACGAACCGAATTCTTGGCAAGTCGGACCACGAGCGAAGCCGAAGAAAGCGTTCCAGAGTTTTCCCAGTGATGACGTGGGCACGAAACGGCGAATTCGGACCGAAACTTTCTCCGATCATTACAGCCAGGCCAGGCAATTCTATATCAGTCAAACTGCAATCGAGCAACAACATATTGCTGATGCACTGGTGTTCGAGTTGAGCAAAGTGGAGACGGTTCCGATCCGAGTTAGGATGGTTTCGCATCTTGTGAATATTGACAAAGACCTGGCGGTCAAGGTTGCGCTGGGTTTGGGGTTGTCCGATATGCCGCAACCAGCCGAAGCCGCACGACCAACTCGTGACGACCTCAAGCCCTCGCCGGCACTCAGCATCTTGAAAAATGGACCGAAGTCTTTTGCGGGACGCACTGTCGGCATCTTGGTTTCCGATGGGTTTGATGTCGACCAACTGCAGGCATTGTTGAAAGCGATTAAGGATGAAGGGGCGTCGGCGAAAATTGTCGCTCCGCAGGTCGGGCTTGTGAAAGCGAGCAACGATAAACCCTTTAAGGCGGACGAGAAAATTGATGGTGGTCCGTCCGTGTTGTTCGATGCCGTTGCGCTGCTTGTGACTGACGAAGCCGCAAAAGGTTTGGCTGGCGATATCGCCACACGCGACTTTGTTTCCGATGCAATCGCACATCGAAAGTTTATCGCGTATACCGCCGCAGCGAAGTCGTTGTTGGAAATGACCCCTGGTCTGCAACCCAAGCAGGACCAATGGGTGGCAATCGATCAAGCCCAAGGCATCGATGATTTCATCACGCGGTGCCGCGGATTGCGTGTTTGGAATGCGGATGAACTCGAATCAGACCCGGCAAAGCAGTAGCGGTTGGCTACCCTCCTTGTGCGGTAGCGATTGACAATCACCATCGGTTGTTGCTGCGCAGGTGTTTGTTATGTTAGATGGAAACGAGATTCTTTTCTTTCGACATTTCTTACAGCGTATGCCCCATGAGAATGTTTTGTATTTTTTTCTTCGGCCTAATCGTTGCCGGTGGCGAGCTAAAAGCGGAGCTGCCATGGATTCGCATTTCGGATGATGGCAAGGGGTTCGTCGAGTCCGAAACGGACCGTCCCTTCGTACCTTGGGGATTCAATTATGATCGTGATACGCAAGGACAGTTGATCGAAGATTATTGGGTGGACCAATGGCAGACGGTAGAAGAAGATTTTCAGGAAATGAAATCGCTTGGCGCGAATGTCGTTCGGGTTCATCTGCAGTTCGGCGCGTTTATGGAAACAGCTACTTCGCCTCGCCAGCAATCACTCGAACAACTCAAACGATTATTGGATTTGGCAGAAAGGACGGGGCTTTATCTGAACCTGACCGGCCTGGGGTGTTATCACAAGCAGGATGTGCCGCCGTGGTATGACCTGCTTGGCGAGTCCGAGCGATGGGACGCGCAAGCGGCCTTTTGGCAAGCAATTGCAAAGGTATGTACCGACAGCTCTGTTGTATTTTGTTATGACTTGATGAACGAACCTGTTGTCACCGGCGGCGATAAAAGGCGGGACGATTGGTTGGGCGCCGGCTTTGGCGGTAAGCATTTTGTGCAATTCATTTCGCTCGACCGTAAAGGCAGAGTTCGACATGAGGTTGCGCAAAGTTGGATCGAGAAACTGGTTGCCGCGATTCGTCAGGTCGATTCACGTCACTTGATCACGGTCGGGATGGTGCACTGGAGTCTCGATCGACCTGGCCTTACATCGGGATTTGTTCCCGACAAAGTGTCCGACAAACTCGACTTCCTTTCGGTGCATATTTATCCCGAGTCAGGAAAGTTGGATGAGGCGACGGAAACGCTTCGCGCTTTCGCCGCGGTTGGCAAGCCGGTCGTGATCGAAGAAATCTTTCCGCTGAAGTGCAAAGTCAGCGAGCTTGAAACCTTCATCATCGATTCACGCAGCCATGCCAGTGGATGGTTCGGATTTTATTGGGGGACGCCACCAAAAGAACTCGACCCAAGCCGGTCAATCGGCGAAGCGATCACGCGGCAATGGTTGGAACTGTTTCAAGCGATGAGCGTGAAGGATCCAGCGGCAGTTCAATGACAACCCCTAGCTTTGAAGTTGTTGGTGTAGGACTGACGCCATTGCTGCTTCCCTCGTTCTGAAGCGACTCGCTTGATCAATCAAACAGGGTTGCGTCCGGGCCAAACTTTTTTAAATATCCTTTCAATTTCAATTTCTTTTTCGTGCTGTCACTGGTCATGTATCGAACGTTACCGAACACGGGGCGAGTCGGCCCCCATGCACGGTCATAACGTCCCAGGGTCCAAAAGATGCCGCTGTAGGAGTTGGGGTCGCGTCCGTCGAGTGCGTATTTGTTGTTCAGTTCGATCAGGACGTTTAGTGCGTCTTGGGGAGAGCGAGTCCAGTAGAGAATCATTTTGCCCCACAGCATTCTTAAATAATTGTGCATGACTCCCGTGGTGACCAATTCACGCTGTGCCGCATTCCAGACTTCGTCATGCGTTTGAGCCCGTTCGAATTGATGCAGCGAATAGATTGTTGGGCGAGCGTCTTTCGCATGCTGTTTAAGTGTCTTTAACGCCCAATCGGGCAACGTGTCATATTGGTCGTAGCCGTTGGGGTTTCGGAATGACATGTTGAACCCGAGTTCACGCCAAGTCAGCAATTGATCGAGGAACGCCTCGGCTGGTTCGGAAGTATTCCAAAAACCGTTGTTCTTGCCGTTAGGCGGTGAAGCTTGATCGGGACTCCATGATTGGTGCTGAAAAACGGATGTGAGGATTTGGTGTGGCGAAATGTGGCCGAAATGCAGGTAGGGGCTCAGGCCGCTGGTCGCACGCTTGTCAGGGTGATTGCGATCATCGCCGTAAGCCGACAGTGAGTGGGAAACGAATTGGTCCAAGCGTCGCGTCGCCTCACTTTCGCCGCCGACGTAATCTTCGCTGGGTCGCACGTCATGGTCGATTGCGATCGGGTCGAGACCGCCTGGAGCGAGAAAAGCATCTAAATCGGCGGCGGGCCAGCGGCGTTCTATTTTCTTGTCGATTCCCGAGAACGGAGGAATCTTCAGCCCCTTGAGCGGTTCCGCCTTGGGCATATCCATAATCTCGTCGAGGATTTGCTTTTGCATCCATCGACGGTAACTGTGTGCAACCGTGAACGTTCGATCGGCTTTGCGAAGCGGCACGACGGTGTGAGCGTCTACCAATTGCAAACGCGCAGGTAAATCAGCTTTGACCGCATCGATCATGTGGGGCAGAAAGAAACACGGAAACTCATCCGTGACCACGACACATGCTTTTCGAGCGAGTGTCGCTAGCAGCGGTGTGCCCTCTCCGGCAGCCGGTTCAACGTAGGGGTAGTAGCCGATCGGGTGGCCGGAGAGCTTTTTGCGGTGCTCGTGCATCCCTTGGATCACGAACCGATGAAGTCGATCGCTGGCCCAGCGATAACGAACTCGCAACGGCTCAAAAATCAGCAACGGTTTTCGAAGCGTTTTTGCTTGATCGATCGCATGATCCAGAGCGAAGTTCCAGCTCAGTCTTCGGTTGGCGATCATCCAGTAAAGCACATAATCGCCATCGGTACGGATAGGCACTTCGTTGGCGTCAGAGAGGCGGATGGAGGGAATGGACATGGAACAAACGTGCAACAGGGGCGAATTGGGATAAGAGATGAACTTTGACGAATGGTGGAAGACACGATTACTTTAGCGCCGTGTCCACTGGCTGGAAACTTGATTGGGATCCGCGCGACCGTCGCTTTGGTTGTGGCCATGGATCGCTATACTGAGCATCCGTTTCAAGGAAACAACGAAGACCTTGGCGTGAGGCCATGATCCTTGAACCGAGAACGTTATTTACGTTGCCTGTGCATTCGTTTCCCTAGCCGACTGGCCGTTGATGACCAAAAAATACTGGTTAATGAAGAGCGAACCGACGACATTTTCGATTGATGACCTTGCTGCCGCCCGCGATCAAACGACTTCGTGGGAAGGCGTCCGCAATTACCAGGCGCGGAACCTGCTGCGAGACGAAATCAAGGAAGGTGATCGGGTCATTTATTATCACTCGGCGTGTGCCGAACCGGCTTGCGTCGGCACCGCGACGGTCGTTCGCGACGGATACCCCGATCATCATGCTCTTGATCCCAAGCATCACTACTACGACCCTAAAAGCACGGCCGAAAAGCCGACTTGGTACATGGTCGATATACGACTGGACAGTCAATTCACGCACCCCGTAACGCTCGCTCAATTGCGTCAAACCAAAGGCTTAGAATCGATGCAGGTGCTGCGAAAAGGCAATCGCTTGAGTGTCCAACCATTGACCAAACAAGAGTTTGAGCAAGTATCAAAGCTCGGCAAAGGGAAATGATTTTTTACAGGCGTTGTCGAACCTTGGTTTATGAAGCTGATTGATTTTTTGGAGGGCGATCGCGGCGACATTTATCGCTGCAATATTTAACTTCGTCCCAAACCTTTTCCCATTTTTTTCGCCATGCGAACGGACGTCCGCAAACGATGCAAATCTTTGTGGGTAAGTTTGACTTCTTATGTGACATCGCATTTACCGGCTGGTTGCTGCCCAGCCCTCAGGCGGATCGGGCAGGCCGAAGGCGGTGTGGTAGTCACGTTGAGATTGTTCGATCCAGACGGCAGTACTGCGGTACAACTGCGTACTTCGCGCCGCGAGCGCTTCGGCGATGAAGCGACGGGCCGCAGAATAGTCCTGGCGCGCGACCGCTGCGACGGCCAAGTTGTGTTTTGCGGCGTGGTTTCGAGGGTGACGCTGCAAGATGGCCCGCCAGATTTGTTCCGCGGTGTTCCAATCGCCTGCGGCCGCCGCAGCGTTGCCTTTCCGAATGTCACCTGAGCCGAAAACCAACCGTGGTGCGGTAAGTTCGGCATGGTCGCGGAAGACGTGAGGGACGACTAATTCCCAGGCTGAGGATGCCGCTAAGGCAATTGCTTCATCGTCTGGTTGGCTTGGATTGCCCGGCGTGACGACCGGCAATCCGCTCAGCGGTATGCCACGTCGGACGTCCATCAAGCTCCACGAAACGCGGATCAGTCCTCTTTTATCCGCCGACGAGTCGGTAGCAGTATTTTCGACCGAAAGATCTAATTTCTCAGGCATCGCCGGCAATGGGTTGCTGGCACGATGACGACGGTCGCTCGATTCCAGCACTTCGCCAACGAGCACAAAATCGATGTCGTTTCGTCTGGCAAGTGTCATCAGAGCAATATCGCTCGTATCGCCTTCGACGGCCGATACCAACCGAATCGTCTCGCCACTGGGTAACTGTTGCGCATCGATCGCCAAGACAGATCGCCCGCTATCACGAGGCTGGTTTCGCAACATCGCATCGTGCAACGGCTGAGCAATTTCCGAATTGCCACGAATCGGCGCGATAGCGACTTTTGAGCCGACGGCAGGCGCTAGTTTGGGTGGTGTCCAAACATAAATGGGTGCAGCAGAACGGCATCCACCTATTACTAGGCAGAAAACGATGCAACAGATTGGTCGACAATAAGAACACGACGATTCCATAATCGGCCGTCTACAATATCGGAACAATCGCGGTCAAGATGGACCGAGAAAAATGGACAGGTACCGAGAAGAACAGGCAGGCTATCGACGATCGTGCGACGTCCGCTATGCGGTTGCGCGGTTTTTTTGCACAAACGAAGTGACGCCCACAATCAACAAGATCAAAAGTGCGGCGATGCCAATATTTCCGATCGGATAACCATACAACTGTTTGCCGTACATTCCCCACAGCGAACCGAAACCGGCGATTGCGGTCGCAGGGATCATCAACAGATTCCAAAAAAATCGTGACGAGCCCGTGGGCATCGATGATCCGAGCGATTTGCGGGAGTTCATCAGCAATAGGAATGTCAAATAAGCGATCGGTAACATCGCTCCGCCGATTACTGATGTCGGAGTTGCTAGCGCCGGCGCTGCGGCAGCCCAATAAAATGGCCCAAGCACGCCAACAGCCGGGATCAACGCACCAATTCGGTGCATTGGGCCATCCGCATCTGCACCGATCATTTCACAAAATGCGAACCCGTTGATCACCATTAAAATAATGATCGTCGATAGGGCCATCCCGAGCACGCCGACTCCAAAGACTTTTTGCGAGACGGTTTCGCCGACCAGCGGTTCGAGCGTCTTTGCAAGCGCCAGATTGTCCCGTCCGGCAATCATTGCGGCCAACCGGCGATCGGGCTCAGGCAACACGCGTCGCGCTTCGGCGAGTTGGTCGGGATCGGCAGTGAGCGAGGCAAAATCAGCCCCAAACTGCTGCTTCAGACGATCATCGACCAAGCGGTTAAACTCCCCGACTTCCTTGCCCTTGCCCGTTTCGACCATTGCGAGAACATCATCGGGCTTGGCATGAAACTGATTCGCTGCGGCCAAGACGACGCAACTTGTCGCCAACACGAACGGGACAATTAAACCGATCGAAAGGTCATAAATCCCAATTCCACGATGCTTTTTTCCCCAGCCTTTTCGCAGCATCGAGTAGGGCAATAGGAATGTCATGTTAATTCCCACTGCGGTGGCAAATGCAGTGATGATATTATCCTTCTGCATACCCGCGATCTTGCTGGACCACCATGCGGAGAACTCGCCCGTTGCCGCAATATCCGGCTGCAAAGAGGCAGCTGGTTCGAACAGTGCATTTGGATCGGGAATCAACCCAGCGAAAATCTCGCCCCAAGGCAACAGTCCCGCCTTGGTCATCGCCGCGACCACGCCAAAGAAACTGATAACAACCAAACCGACTAAAGCCTTAAGGACATATTCGAACAGCTTGATGCCGCGGCTGCCCGAGTTATAAAACCAGACCACTGTCAATGCAGATACCAGCAAACCACCAGCAGCGATCATCTTGCCGCTGTCGTTGTCCAGCGATGGGAACAGGTTTTGGGTGAGAGCACCGGTGCCAAGTGCGAACTGGGGCAAGCACCAAACGATATTGGCGGTCATCGTCGCAATGAGCCAAGCCCAAGCGAGCGCAGGGCTGACATGGGTGCGAATCAATGCGAATGGACGTTCCCCTGTCGACAGTGTCACATAACTGATGGCGGCCAGCATGATCACACCCAACAGCATCGCCAGCGGTTGGAGCCACATCAGCCCGTAGCCCATAATGACGCCAAGATAAAGCGAACCGGCAAGTGAACCACCGCCCAGCGTAATCGCACCCTGCAACCAGCCTGGGCCAGACATTCGCGTCCAAAGCCACAACTTTCGTCCCAGCGGTGCGGCATTGGCCTCATCTACCAAGTCATCGAATCCGACCGTCTGGTTGTCAGCCGCCATAGCAATTACCTGTCTTGGTGCGAGTCGCGATCATGCGACGCAGGGGTGAGTGATGAGCGAGGGAGAGTTTATCAGCAAGCGCGGCCGACTTGGGACCGCTGGAGAAAGGTTTTTTCGCCGACGGCAATCAATCAGATCAAACCGTGTTCGGCCAGCAATCGTTCGGCATCTAGAGCCGCCATGCATCCGGTGCCTGCGGATGTGATCGCCTGACGATAATAGTCATCGGCGACGTCGCCTGCTGCGAAAACGCCTTCGACGCTCGTATAAGTGCGTGCCGCAGCGGTCCACTTCACATACCCTTTGTTCGTGATCTCGACTTGGTCACGCAAGAAAGTTGTATTGGGAGTGTGTCCAATCGCCAAAAACAGACCGCTGATATCGACTGTTTTTTCAGTCTTTTCTTGGTTCTGGATCAGCTTCAATGCGGTGACGCCTTTCTTTTCTTCGCCCAAAACCTCAAGCACTTCGTGATGCCAAAGGATATCGATCTTCTCGTGATTCAGTGCACGCTCTTGCATGATTTTGGAAGCACGCAATTCGTTTCGCCGAACGATCAGATAGACTTTCGAAGCGAACTTTGTCAGAAAAGTCGCTTCTTCGACGGCGCTGTCTCCACCACCGACAACCGCGAGCGGTTTGTTGCGGAATCGTGGCAAAGCACCATCGCAAACCGCACAAGCGCTGACACCACGATTTTTGTACGCGTCTTCGGAAGGCAAGCCCAAATAATTGGCGCGGGCGCCCGTAGCGACGATCAACGTGTGGCAACGGAACTTTCCGTTGGCAAGCGTGTCAATCTCGAATGGTTTGCCGGCCAGATTCGTGTCGACGACATCGTCGGTAATGATCCGCGTGCCGAAGTTACGAGCCTGTTGACGCATCAGGTTCATCAATTCAGGGCCGGTCACCGCATGTTCCTCGTCGCTGACCGGGGGCAACAAGTACTGCTGTTCTGAATCGATCGCCGAATCGATAAACGCCTTGAGGTTGCCTGATGGGAAACCGGCGTAGTTCTCGACTTCGGTCGTTAACGCCAACTGCCCCAGCGGCAACGTACCTTGCTGGCGGTTCTCTTCGGTCATTGCACCTTCGAAAACCAGCGGCTCCAGTTGTGCACGGGCGGCATAAATGGCGGCGCTCCAAGCGGCCGGGCCGCTGCCGATGATGATCGTCTTCTCTACCTTGTCAGTCACGAAAGCCGAACCTTTCACGTAAAATTTACGCGGATGGGGGAGTGCCCGTCTGTTGCGGGAGCGTCTCCCGGAATGTTAGTCGGGCATTATAGGAAAACATCGCCAAAGTGCCATCGGCGGATTGGCCATAACCGTCAATCCTCGCGATAAATTACCATCGTTTTGCCGATTGCCTTGCACCGTGCAAAGCCCAGATAGGCTGGGCGAATCGAAACCGCTGAGCCAGAAAACAACGAAAAAGGCCCATTGATGATTGGTCAATGGGCCTTATGCAAAATGGACAGCAGCTTTGAAACTTATGCGACCGGTTTTTTCATATAATCCGTCGCCCCGGCTATCGTGCTGCCGTCGGGCGTTTCGTCGCTATCGATCTGGAACCATTCTTCCTTAAACTCCAAGTAACCGCTCTTGCCGCTGTTGGCATTTTTCAGTGCCACGTTTGTGCCAAGGGCGATCACAGCGTCACCCATGGCGACTTCGGGATAGCAACGCACACGGTTTTCCTTGTCGGGATTGCGGATGCAATATGCCCAATGTTCGATCTCTTCGCGATAACCCCGACTGACGGGTCCCGCTGCAGCAGCCTGTGCGATCGGGGCGGCGTAATCACCACTGGCCGAAGTGTCGAGCACGTAACCGCCGGCTTTCTTGCTAACCCCGACTTTGCTGCTGGTGTCGCTGTTGCGATACAGCATCACATCAACTTCGCTGTCCAGGATCAAAGTCCCCTTGGTGCCTAGCACCACTTCGCCCCATCCGCCGAAACCGTTTCCGTTGATGGTTGAATAGGTGACGACGACCTTCTTATTGGGATCCTTGTCATATCCATCGACCGATCCACCCTTCGGATAATCTTCCACTTTGTCGTAGTAACCGACATCAAACTCGGCGCTATAGTCAGGCCCAGGGAACTCGTACATGCAGTAGACATGGTCTTCACACTCACGGTCCAGCGGCATCATGTGGCGACCACCAACGGCGTGAACCGACAACGGATGCACCTTCTTGCCGTCGTCCCGAAGTGAGCTGAGGAAGATGCTGACCGCATCGAGTTGGTGGCTGCCCAGTTCGGCCATCAAACCCGCACCGGTGCGATCAAATAAACGCCATCGGTGCAATTCTTCCATCGCCGAGAACTTACGGCCTTTGACCTCGAAGTCTTGATAGCCAAACATTTTCGGATCGATGGCCTTATCAGCATCCCAGGCTTTGAACATAGCGATTTGCTGTCGCAAACGATTGGCTTCCACCGGATCGACCGCATCGAGAAGATCTTTTTCGCGGTATGCCAGATCGCTCTTGATTTTGTCAAAAATCTTACCATTGGCCATCTTTTCGCCGCCAGGGATCGGCATTGACCAACTGTCAGCGCCGGGCACATTGCTGCGGTGCCACTGGGCACGGATATGGTGGATTTGGCCCAACAAACCCCAGCGGATGAGGTTCACGGCATTGTCATACTTGACGTTGTAATGCCGCTGGTGTCCGGTGGCCAAGTGCAACGGATTGCCTTTCGAATCTTTAAACTCGTTGGCCATTCGCGACATCACCTTGCACTGGGCAACGTCGTGGGCCATCAGCTTTTCTGTCAGCACGTGTAAGCCACGCTCCATCGCCTGAGCCGCAACGGGTGCGTGCAGAAACAGCGGCAATGCGATGATCACCGCTTCGATCTCCGGATCGTCCAAGCACGCCATGATGCCACCGTTGGAGGCATCATAAACCTTGATCTCTTTGCGCGCTTGAGCTTCGTTCGGGTACCCATAAACGCTCAGCAGTCCAGGTCGTCGCTCCAGCGTCGACGGGCTGGTCCATTCGCCATGAAACGCGCGGTGGACGCTGAATGGGCGAACATCACAAATCGCTTTAACTTGAACGTACTCTGGCGTACAGCCGCCGATCAATACGTTCCCTTCGTCGCCGGTTCCGATCACGGCGACGCGAACGGGATCGTTGACTTTGCCATAGCCGTAGTACATCGCCCCAAGGCCCGCACCGCTGACCGCACCGACGCCAACGATGCCGCGCAGGAAATCACGGCGATTGACGTCGTAATAAGACCCCACTGCGGCGTGATAATTGTGAGTACCGACCTCTTTCTGGTCCGGTGAAAGTTTGTCGACCATGATGATTTACTCCGCTGTGCGTGGCCAAAATTTACGAACGATCGTATGAAGAATAAAATCGAAACCGGCGTAGCGACCACAGCCCGTGGCTGCGATCACCAAACACGCCATGCACTCGATCAGTTGATAGTAGGTGCTTCCCGGACCTGCCGTCGGTGGGAATTGGCTGAGGAAAACAGAACCGAGAAAACCGGCCGCTGCTAACGCCGCGACGGGTGTGAACAGACCGATCAAAAGGCAAACACCGATCGTCATGTCGAAATAAGGGACAAAGCGATTCAGTACGCTGGTGTCCATTAATTGGTTCCTTGGTACGCCCATCCTGATCAGCGGGTGTTTTGCGGCTTGATCTTGATTGGCCATCGCATTCTGTGCGATTTCATAATTCTTCCAGATCAAGTCGATCTGCGACAAAACGGGATTGAGTTTGGAGGTCCATTCCGATCGAATCGCTTCGGTTTGCCCGGCCAGGCTGGCGACGCCACCTCGATTGCGATCCGATTCAAGCTGCTTCATCCGGTCGACACCGAGTCGGTATTCCTCCAGATTCACCGTGTTTTCCTGGAGCACCCACTGCAGTTGTTCCACCGCCTTGGCAAAGTTCGCTTGTGCTTGCCGTTTCTGGACGTCGTCGAACTTGTAGTGCTTGATCACTCGGTCGCGGAAGATCGCGAAATGAACTTTGGTCTTTTCGACGTCGGTGCGCAGCGAACCGTCGTAATCCCAAACGATCTGGCGGAACTGCGAAGCAACGGGGCCGCGAGCATTGGCGAAAAACGGTTTGGCGTCCCAGGATGGTTGTTCGAACTTGTCGAAACCCTCGGAGAAAAAATGCCAACCGATCGTGACTCGCAGCAGCACCAACATCAGAACGCCGGTCACACCGAGCAGACGCGGATACATGCCCCAACCGACCGCCAATCGAAGCGGGGCTAAAACAGCTAGTTTGAACAAAACGTTTCTACTCCAGGTGATCATAGTGCCCTTGAATCGGGATTATGGCATCTTCACGTGCAAAAGCCAACGACCGTTGTCGGTCGAAACGGCACAAATTGCCCGGATCTCAAATCCTACGCTGTCCCCCCGAGAAACGATTGTTTTCTGTGTAGCGAAGAAGTTGTCTTTGACGATTATCCCAATGGCATCATGCGTTCGGATTGTGCGGCGCGGATGCTATTCGAGACTTACACCTTACTTCGCGTTGGGCAAATGACCAAAAATAACCGACGTCGTCACGCTCGTAGCGCTGTTCTCGCCATCCTGGCAGCACATTTCGCCGCCACCCACCTGGGCACCAGCACTTCGGTTTACGGCCAGCAATCCTCTCCGCAAGCAAACTGGTCGCAGCCACAAGGGCCGACCGGCCAGGCGCTTCAGTCCATCAGCCAGACGACATTGGTTCCCGGACAGGCCGGTGGCTACTCAGCAATCGTCACTGCCGGTGGATCGCCAGCCAATACCGCTGGAAACGAAGCCGCCGTCCTCAATACGATCGAAATGCCCGCCGCGTTCGTGTCGAAAGTCAGCACAACGCTGGAAATGAAGTATCGCGATCAACCGGGTATCCATATTTCGCCCGATGTTCGCAGCAGCCGGTTGGTGATTCTTGCGCCAGGCAACCTTCAGCAGCAGATTCAAGCCGATGCGATGAAGGTTTTTGTCGCAGAAAGCCAACCGGGGGCGAGCAACGCGGGGATCTCGCAAGCCGGCGCCGCGGCGACTCCCGCGGCGATGTCGACCGGCGTGCGCACCGCCGGCGGGGCGATGCAAGTGAAATTGACGGCAATCGATTGGCGACAATTCGAGGATTCGTTGCAAATCGTTGCGGGCAGGAAAGTGCCGGTGACGACCAGCCAGAACGGCGAACGATCGATGTTTCAATTGACCGGCGTGCCGCTCGATGGAACAACAATCGAGGTCAATCGCCGCGAAAACATGGTTACCGTGGTCGCGCCGGAGCCATCGATGCCAGGTTGGCAAAAGATGATCCGCTCGATCGATCAAACCGGGGGACGCCCGGGCGAAGTGATCGAAATGATTCGCGTTGAAAACGCCAAGCCGGCTCCGATCCAGCGTGCAATGCGGTTGTTGGACCAATTGCCCGATGGCCAATCGGCGACCATCGTGCCGGCCGGTCCGCGTGGGGGCCAATTCCAGTCCACGGCGTTCCAAAATCCGGCACAGCCGCCCGCTGCCCAGCCCAACGCCGCCCAACCTCCGGCGAATCAAAATGAACCGCAGGCACCCGCTGGCGAGGAAGCCACCGGAATGATCGGCGACACGCAAATCCAGTTTGTGCCTGAACTGGGAATCATCATCGTTCGCGGTGCAAAGAAGGACACTCAGCGGGTTTTGGACGTGATCAAACAGATCGAAGACCAAAGCGTGCTGACTCAGCCCGAAGTTGAAATCGTGACGCTGAAGCACCTCGACAACACGGCCGCAGCGACCCTTTTAAAGACGCTTTACACCGATGTGCTCGCCGCCCGCCAAGGCGAAGTCAACATCACGGCACTCGACCAACCCAACGCGTTGCTGTTGATCGGTCGCCGCGAAGCGCTAGCCAATGCGATGAGCTTGATCGAAAAATTGGACCA